>CAZWDE010000356.1:0-3428 GCA_964632555.1 uncultured Limibaculum sp. | reverse complement strand
CGCCGCCCGGCGCGCGTGCGGCGGCGGTTCCGACGCGGCGGCGAACGGTCTCGCCAAGATTGCGGACGACATCGCGGCGGAGAAGGCCGAGGCTCCCGCGCCGGCGCCCCGAGCGACCGGCGGCAGGCTCAGTCGAAGCCCTCGACCTCGCCCGAGGCCCAGCCCGAGAGCACCACCCGCGCGATCGCCGAAAGCCGCGGCGCGGCGATCCGCTCGTGCTTGCCGGCGAGGATGTCCGGCAGCTCGGAGCGGTTGACCCAGAGCGCGTCCTCGAGCTCCTGCTGGTCGATCGCGATCTCGGTCGACAGCGCCTCGGCCGCGCAGGCGAGCATCAGGGAGGACGGCCAGGGCCAGGGCTGGCAGGCGAGATAGCGCACGCGGCCGACGCGGATCGAGGCCTCCTCCATGGTCTCGCGGCGCACCGCGTCGGCGAGGCTCTCGCCCGGCTCCATATAGCCCGCCAGAAGCGAGTAGACGCGCTCGGGAAAGCCGTCCTGCCGGCCGAGCAGCACCCGGTCGCGGTCGACGATCAGCATGATCACCACGGGGTCGATGCGCGGGAAGTGGAGCGCGTCGCAGTCGGCGCAGCGCCGCCGCCAGCCGCCTTCCTCCATCCGGCTCTCGCCGCCGCAGCGCGCGCAGAAGCGGTGCGTCGCGTGCCAGCCGAGCACGCCCTTGGCGGTGGCCGCGATCGTCGCCTCGCCGGCGGTGATCTCGCCGGCGATGCCCCGGAGATCGAGGAACTTGGCGCCCGAGATGAACGACCGCTCGAGGCGCTCGGGCGGGAGCCGCGAGAACTCGGCGGCGAAGACCGGGTTGTCCTCGAAGAGGCCGAGAAAGACCGGCCCGTCGTCGGCCATCCGCAGCGTCTCGGGCAGCGGCGGGATCCAGCCGAGCTGGCGCCAGCCGTCGCCCTGGGAGATCAGCGGCTTGCCCTCCCAGAGCGGCAGGAGCTGGGCGCTGGCGTCGCGCAGGAGCCGCTTGGTGGCGCTCCGCAGATGCGTCGATCGGTCGAGCTTGGCGCCTCCGGTGGCGAAGGTGACGGGCAGTGTCAGGCTCATGCGGAGGCTCAGCGTTGCGGCGCTCCTAGATGCAACAAAGCGACCCGCTCCGCAATGGCGGGGGCGGCGGGCGGCCGGCGGGCCGGTCCCTTGTGCCCGGACGGGGTGAGGGTTATCTTCCGCATCGAGAGGTTGGCGCGGGCAGGCACCTCGCCAACCCGGTCAGGTCCGGAAGGAAGCAGCCGTAACGAGGCCCGCTTGGGTCGACGACCAGCCTCTCACCCCGATCGGTCCGCGCGCGCCTCCAGCCAGGCGTTCGCGCGGACCATCCCCCAGGCCGCGAGAATGGCGATGACGCCCGCGCCGATGATGCCCTCGGGCGCGGCCTCGAGGCGCTCGAACCACTGGGTATAGAAGTGGATCGCGCCGAAGGTCGCGGCGGCGTTCAGCACCGAGCGGCGCGCGGTGAGCGCCGCCCAGGCGGCGGTGCCGAGGATCAGCAGCGCCCAGCCGATCACGAAGGCGATCTCGGGGATCGCGGGCAGCCCGGCGAGCGCCGCCTCATGCGCCGCCTGCCACTCGGCCCAGGCCGCCTCGCCCGCCGGATCGCCGGTCGAGGCCGGGCGCGGCGGCGCGAGGAGGTACTCGCCGACGACATCGCCCCAGAGCGAGCCGACCCAGAACGCGATGTTGATCCAGACGAGCGCCATCAGCCCGGCGATCCGGGCGTGGCGGGCGGCGCGCTCGGCCGCGCGGGCGACGGCGAGCGCGATCCCCGCCACCGCGCTCATCATCAGGATCAGCAGCGTCGGCTCGTAGACGGCGAGCGCGTAGGAGGCATGGGCGTATCCCGCGGCCGAGAGGGTCCCGGCGAGCGCCAGCACCGCGAGCGCGGTGAGGAGGCGGATGTCGAGCAGGACGCCGAGCAGCCCGAGGACGAGGGCCGCGTCCGCCATCGCGGCCCAGGCGAGGTCCGGCCGGCCCTCGAGCGCGAAGACGCCGCCGAGATGCGCGGCCCCGCCGAGCACCGCCGCCCAGGCCGCCATCACCCGCCACGCCGCCGGCCCGGCCGCGCGCAGCGCGAGGCCTCCCGCGGCGACGGCGAGCCCGATCCAGACGGCCGGCCAGCCGGTTCCCGCCCGCTCGACGGCGAGCGCGATCCCCCCGCCGCCCGCCGCCGCGACGCCGATCACTGCCGCCGCGTTGGCCGGCAGGCGGAACCGCGGCCCGGCCCGGAGCAGCGCGATCGCGGCCAGCGCGGTGATCGCGACGCCGGTCGTCGTCAGCCCCGCGGGCGTGGGCGAGAGCGCGACGACGCCGGCGATCACCGCGAGGATGCCGCCGACGAGGAGGATGCTGGTGCCGAGGGCGAACGCGTCGGCGCGCGCGCGGGCGCGCAGCGTCGCCGCCTGCGTCGGATCGATGATGCCCTCGGCGACCAGCGCGTCGATGTCCACGAGCCACTTCATCCGCGCCGCACTCCCTCCGGCCGACGGCCTCCGCCGGACGGGCTAGCACGGATCGGCGCGGCGCGGCACCGGGCACGCGGCCCGGGAGCGGCTCAGCGGCGTCCGCCGTCGCGCCCCCGCAGGCGCTCCATGGCCTCCTGCATGCCGTGGCTCACGCTCTCCCACGCGGCCATGGTGCGCTCCTTCATCGTGTTCCAGGTGCGCTCGTTCTGCTCCTGGGTCTCGCGGAGGGTCTCCTCGGTCTGCTGGCGCATCCGCTGGAACTCCTCGATGGCGCGGGTGTAGCCCTGCCGCGCCTCCTCGCCCGATTTCTCGAGCTTCTGGCGTGTCTCGGCGATCTTGCGGTCGAGATCGTCGAGGCGGTCCTTCATGTTCTGGATCATCTCGCTGCGGTCGGCGATGGCGTCCTCCTGTCGCTCGGTGAATCTGCTTAGGGACGTGGCCACCGCGTCGAGCCGTCGCAAGGGGCCGCGGCGGGCGCCTTGCGGGCGGCGGCCGATCCCCGCTAGGCTGCATTGGTCATCCTGAGGAAGCTGCCCGATGCCCGACGCCGACGGCGCCTACCGCGTCCTCGCCCGCAAGTACCGCCCCGGCCATTTCCGCGACCTGATCGGGCAGGACGCGATGGTGCGCACGCTGACCAACGCCTTCGCCACCGGCCGGATCGCGCACGCCTTCATCCTGACCGGCGTGCGCGGGGTGGGCAAGACCACCACGGCGCGGATCATCGCCAAGGGGCTCAACTGCGCGCGCGGCGACGGCCCGACGATCGACCCCTGCGGCGCGTGCGAGCCCTGCCGCTCGATCGCCGAGGGCCGCAACACCGACGTGCTCGAGATGGACGCGGCGTCGAACACCTCGGTCAACGACGTGCGCGAGATCGTCGAGAGCGTGCGCTACCGCGCCTCCACCTGCCGCTACAAGGTCTACATCATCGACGAGGTCCACATGCTCTCGA
>CAZWDE010000355.1:0-3431 GCA_964632555.1 uncultured Limibaculum sp. | reverse complement strand
GGGCGACGTGGTGCTGATCCCCGCGCCGTACTGTGTGATCTATCCCGACATGGTACTGCTCGGCGGCGGCACGCCGCGGATCGTCGAGACCTCGGTCGAGACGCGCTTCAAGGTGCAGGCCGAGGCGCTCGAGGCCGCGATCGGGCCGGCGACCAAGTGGCTGATCTTCAACTCGCCGTCCAACCCCTCGGGCGCGGGCTACACCGAGGCCGAGCTCCGCGCGCTGACCGAGGTGCTGATGCGCCACGAGCATGTCTGGGTGATGACCGACGACATGTACGAGCACATCGCCTATGACGGGTTCCGCTTCGCGACGCCCGCCCAGGTGGAGCCGCGCCTCTACGAGCGCACGCTGACGGTCAACGGGGTCTCCAAGGCCTACGCGATGACCGGCTGGCGGATCGGCTATGCCGGAGGGCCGAGAGAGCTGATCGGCGCCATGCGCAAGGTGCAGAGCCAGTCGACCTCCAACCCCTGCTCGATCAGCCAGTGGGCGGCGGTCGAGGCGCTGACCGGGCCGCAGGACTTCCTCGCCGAGCGGGCGGCGGCGTTCCAGCGCCGGCGCGACCTCGTGGTGTCGATGCTGAACCAGGCGCACGGGATCGAGTGCCCGACGCCCGAGGGCGCGTTCTACGTCTACCCCTCGATCAGGGGCCTGATCGGGCGCACCGCGCCGTCGGGCACGGTGATCGGCGACGACCGAACCTTCTGCACCGAACTTCTCGAGGCGGAGGGCGTCGCGGCCGTCTTCGGCGAGGCGTTCGGCACGAGCCCGAACTTCCGGGTCTCCTACGCGACCTCGGACGCGGCGCTCGAAGAGGCCTGCGAGCGGATCCAGCGCTTCTGCGCCAGCCTGACGTGACGCGGGACGGCGGGCGGGACGACCGGCCCGCCACCTCCCCCGCCCGCCCACCCGGAGTTGGCGGGCCGGTCGCGGCGGCGCTCGACCGGCCATGGACCGGCGCGCCGTTCTCGCGCACTCTCGGCGCATCCGAGTGCGCGCGACACAACGAAAGGGAGCGAGGATGGCCGGAGAGATCGAGGCGCGGCTGCGCGAGACGGGGATCGAGCTGCCGACGCCGAACGCGCCCGCCGGCAACTACGTGCCGGCGGTTCCGGCGGGCGGGCTGCTCTTCGTCTCGGGGCAGATCGCGATGGCGGCGGACGGGCCGATCACCGGCCAGCTGACCGCCGCGGACCACGTGTCGGGCGACGTGCCGGGCGAGAGCGCGCTGGCGCGGGCGCAGGGGGCGGCGCGGGTCTGCGGGCTCAGCCTGATCGCGCAGGTCAAGGCCGCGGTCGGCGATCTCGACCGGGTGGCGCGGGTGGTCAAGCTGACCGGGTTCGTCAATTCCGCCCCCGACTTCACGCAGCAGCCGCTGGTGGTGAACGGCGCCTCCGACCTGATGGTCGAGGTGTTCGGCGAGAAGGGGCGGCACGCGCGCGCGGCGGTGGGCGTCTCCTCGCTGCCGGCGGGCGTGATGGTCGAGGTCGAGGGGGTCTTCGAGATCGCCTGAGACAAACGCCCGCCGCCGGCGCCGCGCTCGGCCGGACGGCGCGGCGGCAGCCACGGGCGGAGCGCGGCCATCCGCGATCGAAGATCGCGGGGCGCGGGCCGAGGGCACGCCCTCGGCCCGCGCGCGCGTTCACGCGCATGGCCGCGCCGGCGCTCCCGCGTCGCGGTCGGCGCTGGCCGTGGCGCGGTCAGGCGCCGTCGGTCCGGAAATAGGCCTCCGAGGAGACGAACCGCGCCGTGCGGGCCGCCTCGGCCCACCCACGTTCCGCCGCGCGGGTGCCCACCATCACCGTCGCGCGCGGCGCCAGGCCGAGCGGGGCAAGCGCGGCGCGGATCGCGGCCTCGCCCGCGCGGAGCGGCGCGTCCTCGGGCGGCAGCGCGCCCGCCCCCGCGAAGACGATCCGGGGGCCGGCAGCGAGGCGCCGCGCGAGCCGGTCCGCAGGCTCCGCGGCCCCGGGCCCGGCCATCAGCACCAGCTCGGCGCCGCCGATCGCGCGGAGCTTGGCCGCGCGCGCCTCGGGCAGCGCCGCGACCTCGCCGCGCCGGAGCCGGAGCCCGATCGCCTCGCAGGTGAAGAGAAAGCCCACGATGTCGCGCCCCGCGCCGAGCAGGATCGCGGCGTAGTCCGGATAGGCGAGGCCGAGCTCGCGCGCCCGCGCCACCCGCCGGCGCACCACCTCGACCGGCAGCCGGGGCAGGAGCGCCGCCCGCGCGCGCCGCCAGCACTGCGCGCGCCAGGACCGTCCGGGATCGAGCGGCGGCCCGGCGTTGTGGCCGATCCCGGGGAGCCGCTCGCCCGGCAGCGCCGAGAGGCGCGAGCGCGGCAGGCCCATCACGCGCTCCCGATCAGGATGCCGGCGGCGAAGACCAGCGCGCCGCCGAGCACCACCTGGAAGGCCGCGCGCCAGAACGGCGTCTCCATGTAGCGGTTCTGGATCCACGCGATCGCCCAGAGCTCGGCCACCACGATGACCATCGCGATGACGGTGGCGGTCGTGAAATGCGGGATGAGGTAGGGCAGCGCGTGGCCGAGCCCGCCGAGCGTGGTCATCACCCCGCAGGCGACGCCGCGCTTGACCGGCGAGCCGCGGCCCGAGATCTGCCCGTCGTCCGACACCGCCTCGGTGAAGCCCATCGAGATGCCGGCGCCGACCGAGGCGGCGAGGCCGACGACGAAGGTCGTCCAGGTGTCGAGCGTGGCGAAGGCGGTCGCGAAGATCGGCGCGAGCGTCGAGACCGAGCCGTCCATCAGCCCGGCGAGCCCGGGCTGGACATAGGTCAGCACGAACTGGCGCCGCGCGGTGCGGTCCTCCTCGGCGCGCGCGCCCTCCGGCAGGTGCTCGGACTCGAGCCGGTCGGCGGTCTTCTCGTGCCCCGCCTCGGCCGCCGCGAGATCGCCGAGCAGCTTGCGCGTGTCGGCGTCCTGCACCTGCTGGGCGGCGCGCTTGTAGAAGTCGTGCGCCTCGCGCTCCATGTTGGCCGCCTCGTCGCGGATCCGCTCGATCCCGAGGTTCTCCACCAGCCAGACCGGGCGGCGCGAGTAGAACCCCGCCACGTGCTCGCGCCGGATCAGCGGGATGCGCTCGCCGAACCGGGTCTTGTGCAGCTCGATCAGGCGCTGGCGGTGGCGGTCCTCCTCGGCCGCCATGTCGTCGAACATCGCGGCCGAGTTGGGGTAGTCCTCGCGCAGCATGTCGGCGTAGCTGCGATAGATCGCGGCGTCGTCCTCCTCGGCGGTGATCGCCAGCGCGAGGATCTGCTGCTCGGTGAGATCGGAGAAGCGCCGTCGGATCGCGAAGCCGGGGACCATGGGCCGTCCTTTCTGGAATCGTTCCAAACAGGTTCTAGTGCGCCGCAGCGCGGTCGCCAAGCGTCGCGGCGGGCCGGCCCTCGCCCCGCGGCTGCATCGGGGCGC
>CAZWDE010000354.1:0-3451 GCA_964632555.1 uncultured Limibaculum sp. | reverse complement strand
CCGCCCCTCGTGGGTCGCCGAGCCCATGTGCGGCAGCAGCACGACGTTCGGCAGGCCGAGGAGCGCGGGGTTGACCGCCGGCGCGCGCTCGAAGACGTCGAGCCCCGCGCCCGCGATGTCGCCGCGGGTCAGCATCCGCACCAGCGCGTTCTCGTCGATGATCTCGCCGCGCGCCGTGTTGACGATGTAGGCCGTGGGCTTCATCAGCGCGAGCCGCCGCGCCGAGAGCAGGTGATAGGTCGCCGGCGTGTGCGGGCAGTTGACCGAGACGATGTCCATGCGCGCGAGCATCTGGTCGAGGCTCTCCCAGTAGGTCGCGTCGAGCGCCGCCTCGATGTCGGGGTGCACCCGCCGGCGGTTGTGGTAGTGGATCTGCAGGCCGAAGGCGCGGGCGCGGCGCGCCACCGCCTGCCCGATGCGCCCCATGCCGAGAATGCCGAGCCGCTTGCCCCAGATCCGGTGGCCGCAGATCGCCGTCGGGCTCCAGCCGCCCCAGTGGCCGCCCTCGATCAGCGCCTGCCCCTCGCTCATGCGCCGCGGGATCGCGAGGATGAGGGCCATCGTCATGTCGGCGGTGTCCTCGGTCAGCACGCCGGGCGTGTTGGCGACGAGGATGCCGCGGGCCCGGGCCGTCTCGACGTCGATGTGGTCGACGCCCGCCCCGTAATTCGCGATCAGCCGGAGGCTCGGTCCGGCGGCGGCGAGCACACCCTGATCGATCCGGTCGGTCAGCGTCGGCACCAGCACGTCGCAGTCGCGCGCCGCCTCGACCAGCTCGGCATGGCTCATCGGCGCATCCGTGGGGTTGAGCCGCACCTCGAAAAGCTCCGACATTCGGGTCTCCACCGGCTCCGGGAGTTTCCGCGTGACGACGACTTTCGGGCGCTCGGGGGGCATCGGGTGATTTCCTTTCTCCGCTGGCGGACCCGTGATAATTTTCGCCCGCGGCCCCGGCTAGAGGGTAATCCGCACGGGCCGGCGTTTTGGACCGGGCCGGGGCGCCGGCCAGTGGGGGTGAGGCGGATGGGCGGCAAGCTTCGGTCGTGGACGCTGGCGGCGGCGCTGGCGCTCGCCGCGCCGGTCGCCGCGGCCGACGGTCTGCCGGCGCTCGGCGCCGCCGCGGGCCCGGTGACCAACCTGCCGATGCCGCGCTTCGTCTCGCTCAACGCCGGCACGATCAACCTGCGGCGCGGCCCGGGGCTCGACTACCGGGTCGACTGGGTGCTGCGCCGCTCCGGGCTGCCGGTGCTGGTGCTCGACGAGTACGAGGGGTGGCGGCGCATCCGCGACCACGAGGGCGACGAGGGGTGGGTCTACCACGCGCTGATCAGCGGGCGGCGCACGGCGCTCGTCACCGCGCCGGGCGCGGTGCTCCGGACCCGGCCGGTGGGCGTCGCGCTCGGCGTCCCCTGCGCGGCCGCGGCGCTGCCCGAGGACGCGGTGGCCTGCGCCGAGAGCGGGGTGATCGCGACGCTCGGCGCCTGCGAGCGCTTCTGGTGCCGGATCGAGACGGAGGGCCACGCGGGCTGGGTGCCGAAATCCGCGCTCTGGGGAGCGGGGCCCGAGGAGGTGTTCGGCGACTGAGCGAGCGCCCGCCCCGGGGGCGCGGGTCAGGCCGGGCCGGGCTCCTTCGGGCGGAGGCGGATCACGATGTCGATCTTCGAGATCTCCGCGCCCTCGGGCGGCTCCGGCACCGCGTCGAGGCGCACGCCGCCCGCCGGCACGTCGGTCAGATACCCGCCGTCCTCCCAGTAGTAATGCGCGTGATCGCTCGTGTTGGTGTCGAAGTGGCTGCGCGCGCCGTCCACCACCACCTCGACGAGCAGCCCCGCCTCGGTGAAGGACTTGAGCGTGTTGTAGACCGTGGCGAGCGCGACCGGGCGCCCGGCGGCCTGCGCCGCCTCGTAGAGGCTCTCGGCGGTCACGTGCCGGCCCTTCCCGTCGCCCACCAGCAGCTCGGCGAGGGCGAGGCGCTGGCGCGTCGGCCGCAGGCCCGCCCCGGCCAGCCAGTCCTCGGCGCGCTTGCGTGCGGTCGTCGTCTCCGTCATGTCGGCGTCTCGGGGTTTCGTGTCGCGCGCCGGCCGATCGGGCCCGACGCCTGCCCGTTTGCGCGGCAATCTAGCCCGACGCGGCCGGATCGTGCCAGAGAAAACCGCGCGCGACAGTCTGGCGCCCCCGTTCCGGCCCCCGCGGTCGCCCCCCTCGGGCCCGGGCGGCGGTTCTTGTGCAGCGGCGCGCGGCAGTGATAGGGAACCGCGGACCGGCGGGAGGGCCCGGCCGGCGGACGTCGACAGAGGACCGGATGAGCGAACGCGCGGCGAGCTTCGACTACCAGGCGCTGCTCGCCTGCGCGCGCGGCGAGCTGTTCGGCCCGGGCAACGCGCAGCTGCCGGCCCCGCCGATGCTGATGTTCGACCGGATCACGTCGATCACCGACACGGGCGGGCCGGAGGGCAAGGGACAGGCGGTGGCCGAGCTCGAGGTGAAGCCCGATCTCTGGTTCTTCGGCTGCCACTTCCTCGGGGACCCGGTGATGCCGGGCTGCCTCGGGCTCGACGCGATGTGGCAGCTCACGGGCTTCTTCCTCGGCTGGCTGGGGATGCCGGGCCGGGGCCGCGCGCTCGGCGTCGGCGAGGTCAAGTTCACCGGGCAGGTGACGCCCAAGGCGCGGCTCGTGCGCTACACGGTCAATCTCAAGCGGATCATCGACCGCAAGCTCAAGATGGGCATCGCCGACGGCGAGATGGCGCTCGACGGCGAGGTCATCTACACGGTCAAGGACATGCGGGTGGGGCTCTTCACGGATCCCGACCCCGCCTGACGGGCCGGCTCGGACGGGCAGGCACGCGGGCGACCACGACGGGGAGAAGGAGACCCATGCGGCGTGTGGTGATCACCGGGATCGGCATCGTCTCGTCGATCGGCTCGAACGCGCAGGAGGTGACCGCGAGCCTGCGCGAGGGCCGCTCGGGGATCGTCTTCGCGCCGGACTATGCCGAGCATGGCTTCCGCTGCCAGGTGCACGGCCGCCCGACGGTCGACATCGAGGCGCAGGTCGACAAGCGCGTGCGCCGCTTCATGGGCGACGGCGCGGCGTGGAACTACATCGCGATGACCCAGGCGATCGCCGATGCCGGGCTCGGCCCGGACGAGGTCAGCCACGAGCGCACGGGCCTCGTGATGGGCTCGGGCGGGCCCTCGACCAAGGCGATCTTCGCCGCCCACCAGACGGTCGAGAAAACCGGCGGCACCAAGCGGATCGGCCCCTTCGGCGTGACCAAGGCGATGAGCTCGACCAACTCGGCGACGCTCGCCACGCCCTTCAAGATCAAGGGGGTCAACTACTCGATCACCTCGGCCTGCTCGACCTCGGCGCACTGCATCGGCGCCGGCGCGGAGCAGATCCAGTGGGGCAAGCAGGACATCGTGTTCGCCGGCGGCGGCGAGGAGC
>CAZWDE010000353.1:0-3462 GCA_964632555.1 uncultured Limibaculum sp. | reverse complement strand
CGCCGTTCACCACGTTGAGGATGCCGGCCGGCAGCCCCGCCTCCATCATCAGCTCGGCGAGCATCAGCGGCACCGAGGGGTCGCGCTCCGAGGGCTTCAGGATGAAGGCGTTGCCGCAGGCGATGGCCGGGCAGAACTTCCACATCGGGATCATCGCGGGGAAGTTGAACGGCGTGATGCCGGCGGCGATCCCGACCGGCTGGCGCAGCGAGTACATGTCGATCCCGGGCCCCGCGCCCTCGGTGAACTCGCCCTTGAGGAGATGCGGCGCGCCGATGCAGAACTCGGCGACCTCGAGCCCGCGCTGCACGTCGCCGCGCGCATCCGGCAGCGTCTTGCCGTGCTCGCGCGAGAGCGCCTCGGCGAGCGCGTCCATGTCCCGCTGGAGGAGGCTCACGAATTTCATCATCACCCGCGCGCGCTTCTGCGGGTTGGTCGCCGCCCAGGCGGGCTGCGCGGCCTTCGCCGTCTCGACCGCGGCGCGCAGCTCGGCGCGCGAGGCGAGCGGGCAGCGCGCGATCACCTCGCCGGTCGCCGGGTTGAAGACGTCCGAGAACCGCCCAGAGGTCCCCTTCACATGCGCTCCGCCGACGAAATGGGCGAGTTCGCGGGTCATGGCCGTCCTCCCTGTGGTCGTGGTGCTCGACCGTCTCGTCGCCCGGATGCCGCGCCCGGTCAAGGCCCGGACGGACCCCGCCGGTCGGCGCGGCGGGGATCCCCGGGCGCGGGGCGGGCGGGCGGGAGCGCCCGGGGATCCCCGCCCCTCGCCTCAGGCGCCCGCGCGCCGCGCGTGCTCCCAGGCGATCGCGGCGAGGCGGGGCACGTCCGCGCCCATCGCGAGCGCCGCCGGGTCGGCCGCGTTGCCCGCGAGGCCGCGCGCGTGCACGCCGGAGAGGATCGCCGCCATGCGCCAGGTCGCGAAGGCGAGCAGCAGCTCGAGCTCGGGCAGTCCGTCGCGCCCGGCGGCGGCGGCGTAGCGCGCGGCGAGCGCGGCGAGCGACGGGATGCCGAGGCCGTCGAGATCGGCCTCGCCGAGGCCGTAGCGGAGCCCGTCCGGAAAGGTCCACGTCATCAGGTAATGCGCGAGATCGGCGAGCGGGTGGCCGAGGGTCGAGAGCTCCCAGTCGAGCACGGCCGCCACCTCCGGCCGATCCGGCGCCAGCACCACGTTGTCGAGCCGGTAATCGCCGTGCACCAGCGCGGTCTCGTCGGGCACCCGCTCGACGGCGTCGGCGAGCCAGCCGGCGAGGCGGTCCATCTCGGCGATCGGCGCGGTGGCCGAGGCCTGGTGCTGCGCCGTCCAGATCCGCACCTGGCGGGCGAGAAAGCCGCCCGGGCGTCCGAAACCGGCGAGCCCGGCCGCGGCCGGATCGATCCGGTGGAGCTCCGCGAGCCGGTCGATCAGCGCCTCGTGGATCGCGCGGCGCTCGCGGCGCGCGAGGCCCGGCAGGCGCGGATCGTGGAGCACCCGACCCTCGACATGGTCCATCACGTAGAAGACCGCGCCGATCACGCCCGTGTCCTCGCAGAGCGCGCGGGTGCGCGGCACCGGGAAGCCGGTGCGCCCGAGCGCCTCCATCACGGCGTATTCCCGCTCGATCATGTGCGCCTTCGGCAGCAGCGGGCCCGGCGGCTTGCGGCGCAGCACGAGCGGCCCGGCCACCGTCTCGAGCCGGTAGGTCGGGTTCGACTGCCCGCCCGAGAACTGCCGGGCCGCGATCGGACGGGGCAGCCCGCGGGCCGCCATCCACCTCGCGAGCCGCGCGAGATCGAGGGGCAGTCGCGGCTCCTCCGCGGCCCCCGCACGCCCGTCCTCGCCACCGCTGCCGGCCATCTGCGGTCCCCGTCCGCGCGCCGCCCGGGGCGCGTTTCGTCAGGCGAGTGTTAACCATTCGGCGCGAGGGTGGAACCGCAGAGGGCCGCGGCGGCGGCCGTCTGCGTCTCTCCTCCCTGACGGACCTTGGCCGCGCGCCCCGCGCGCGGCCCTTTTTCGCCACGCCCCGGACAGGTCTGTTGACCGCGGGGGCGGCATTTGCCAGCCTGCGCCCGCTTGCCGCAGCCGTCGGCCAAGTCGACAGGGACCGCACGAGCGCCCGGCCAACGGGCGCCGATCGTGGACGGGATCGCATCTCGGACGGGGGCGCGGCCGCTCCGGCCGCGCCCTTTCCGTGCGCCGCCCGCGCCGCGGGACGCCGCCGCGACCCGCCCGGCGCGCGGTTGATTTCCCGCCCGAGCCTTGGCAGGGTCCGCGCGTCCGGGCCGGCCCGGCCCGCCCCATGCGCTGCTCTTCGCGGAGGTCGACCCTTGAGCCAGTTCCGTTTCGCCGCCGCCGCCCTGCTCGCGGCAGCCCTCGCCGGCCCCGCCGCCGCCCAGCAGCAACCTCAGGACGGCGTGACCACGGCGACCCACGGCGCGTGGGACGTGGTGTGCGCCGAGGCGGGCTCGGCGAACTGCGTGATCCGGCAGGTCGGCAAGAACAGCGAGGGCAACGACGTGCTCGTCGTGACCGTGCGCAAGCTGAGCGACGTGACGGCGGACAACGGCGAGCCGGTTCCGGCGGCGATCGACATCGTGGCCCCGCTCGGCGTGGCGCTGCGCGCCGGCGTCCGGGTCAAGGTCGATGGCGGGCAGGACCGCGGCGCGCCCTTCGACATCTGCCTCGCGAGCGGGTGCCTCGTGCGCTCGCCCGTGGGCGAGGATTTCCTCGCCGCGCTCAAGGCCGGCAACACCGCGACGCTGACGGTGGTCGCGCCGCAGCAGGGCGAGGTCGCGGTCAACATCTCGCTGATCGGCTTCACCGCCGCGTTCAACACCCTGAACTGAGCCGGCGACGCCCCCCGCGCGGCCGCCGGGTGCGGCGGCGCGGCCCTCAGTCGGTGCCGGAGCGGAAGGCGAGCACCGCGTTGAGCCCGCCGAAAGCAAAGGCGTTGGAGAGCGCCGCGCGCACCGGCGCCTGGCGCGCCACGTTCGGCACCACGTCGAGGCCGATCTCGGGGTCCGGCTCCTCGTGGTTGATGGTGGGCGCCACCACCCCCTCGGTCAGCGCGAGGATCACCGCCGCCGCCTCGAGCGCGCCGGCCGCCCCGATGGCGTGGCCGTGCATCGACTTGGTCGACGAGACCATCACCTCCTCGGCCTGCGGGCCCAGCGCCTCGCGGATCGCCGCCGCCTCGGTCCGGTCGTTGACCGCCGTGGCGGTGCCGTGGGCGTTGATGTAGTCGACCTCGTCGGCCGCCATGCTGGCGTCGGCGAGCGCGCCGGCGATGGCCCGCGCCGCCCCCTCGACCGCCGGCGCCACGATGTCGGAGGCGTCCGCCGTCTGCCCGCTGCCGGCGATCTCCGCGAGGATCGGCGCGCCGCGCGCCACCGCCCGCGCCCGCTCCTCGAGCACGAGGATCGCACAGCCCTCGCCGAGCACCATGCCGTTGCGGGTCTTCGAGAACGGCCGGCAGCCGTCCTTCG
>CAZWDE010000352.1:0-3467 GCA_964632555.1 uncultured Limibaculum sp. | reverse complement strand
AGGTCGACTTGCCGCAGCCCGACTCGCCGACGATCGCCACCGTCTCGGCCTCGCGCGCGTCGAAGGTCAGGCTCTCGTTGGCCTTGACCGTGCGCGTGTCGCCGCCGCCGAAGAGCCCGGTCGAGACCGAATAGTGCTTCTTGAGGTTGTCGACCGTCAGCACCACGTCGCCGACCTCGATCGCCTCCTCGCGCTCGGCATCGGCGATGTCGGCGTTCCAGTCGATCTCGTCGATGCGGATGCAGCGCGAGCGGTGGCGATTGCCGAGATCGCGCATGCGGATCAGGCCCTCGTCGCATTTCGGCTGGAAATGCGGGCAGCGCGGGCCGAAGTTGCAGCCCACCGGGCGTTCGTGCGGCAGCGGCAGCTGGCCCGGGATCGCGACGAGCGGGCGGGAGTACTTGTCGGCCCCGGGCACCGGGATCGAGCGCAGGAGCCCCTGCGTGTAGGGGTGGCGCATCCGGTTGAACACCGTCTCGATGTCGCCCTCCTCGACCGCCTCGCCCGAATACATCACCGTGATGCGGTCGCAGGTCTCGAGGATCAGCCCGAGATTGTGGCTGACGAAGACCATCGAGGTGCCCATCTCGCGCGCGAGCTCCTTGATCAGGTCGACGATGCCGGCCTCGACGGTGACGTCGAGCGCGGTCGTCGGCTCGTCGAGCAGCAGAAGCTGCGGCTTCGACAGGAGCGCCATCGAGATCACGACGCGCTGCTGCTGCCCGCCCGAGAGCTGGTGCGGATAGGCGCCGAGGATGCGCTCGGGATCGGGCAGGCGCACGGCCGAGACCATCTCGGCGGCGCGCGTCATCGCCTCCTGCTCGGAGATGCCCTCGTGGATCGTCAGCACCTCGGCGAGCTGGCGCCCGATCTTCATGGCTGGGTTCAGCGAGGCCATCGGCTCCTGGTAGACCATCGAGATCTTCGAGCCGCGCAGATGGCGCAGCTCCTCGGCCGACAGCTCGCCCATGTCGCGGCCCATGAACTTGATGGTGCCCGACTTGATGCGCCCGTTCTTGCCGAGATAGCGCATGATGCCGAGCGAGACGGTGGACTTGCCGCAGCCCGACTCGCCGACGAGGCCCATGGTCTCGCCGGGCATCACCTTCATCGAGAAGTCCATCACCGCCGGGATCTCGCCCTTGCGGGTGTAGAACGAGATGTTGAGGTCCTCGATCTCGAGGATCGGGGTGGTGCCCTGCGCCGCCTGCGGCTGTTCCATGGTCGCGGTCATCGCGCGTCTCCCTTGGGTCTCCCCCGTCAGGTCGGGGTGGTGAAGCGCTCGCTCGGGATCACGGCGACCGGCACGAGCTCGACGAGGAGTTCGGGCGCGACGAGGCCCGGGGTCTGGATCACGATGCTGGCGGGCGCGGTCTCGGGCGCGAGGCGCTCGGCCCGCACCCGCTGGATCGCCGGCAGGTCGACCGGATCGACGAAGTAGATCGTCAGCGAGACGATGTCCTCGAGCCGGCCGCCGACCGCCTCCAGGATGGCCTCGACGTTGTCGAAGCACTTCTCGGCCTGCTCGGCGCAGTCGCCCGCGCCGACGACCCGCCCCTCGGCGTCCCACGCCACCTGCCCGGTCATGTGCAGCGTCACGCCGTCCTCGACGACGACGCCATGGTTGAAGGCCCGGCCGTCGCGCGGCCATCCGGTGGGCGGGTTGAAGCGGAGATGGGGCACGTCGCCCTCCCTAGTCCTTGAGGCTCTCCTCGCGGAGGCCGTCGGCCATCAGGTTGAGGCCCAGCACGAGCAGCATCAGCGCGACCGCCGGGAAGAGCGCCATGTGGGCGGTGTCGAAGAGCCTCACATGCGGGCGGCCGTGGTTGATCATCGAGCCCCAGTCGGGGCTCTCGGGCTCGAGGCCGAGGCCGAAGAAGCCGAGCGTGCCGAGGAGGATCGTCGTGTAGCCGATCCGGAGGCACGCATCGACGATCAGCGGCCCGCGCGCGTTCGGCAGGATCTCCCACAGCATGATGTACCACGGCCGTTCGCCGCGGGTCTGCGCGGCCGCCACATAGTCCCGCGTCTTGATGTCCATGGTGAGGCCGCGGACGATGCGGAAGACGCCGGGCGAGGAGGCGAACACCACCGCCGCGAAGACGTTCAGCTCGTTCGGGTCGAGCGTGATCGGGCCATAGGTCCAGTCGAAGGCCACGCCGAAATAGAGCCAGAGCCCGATGATCAGCGTCGCCCCCTCGTAGAGCGCGAGGCGCTGGCGGTTCTTCTCGTACTTCGTGAACCACATGATCAGCAGGAAGATGATCGGGAACAGGAAGAAGAACGCGGCCATCGCGCGCGGGATCGACCAGCCGACGCCGAGCCAGCCGAGCAGCCAGGTGTCGTATTGCAGCTGCCGGATCTCGGGCGTCACCAGCAGGTAGAAGAGGAGGATCACCGGGAAGGCGAGCACGAGATTGGCGAGGAAGGAGAGCACCGTGTCGCGCGTGCCGCCGTAGTAGCCCGCCGGCAGCCCCAGCACGATGCCGACCATGTAGGCGATCAGCGTCGCCGCCGGCGCGATGATCAGCACGACACGGGAGCCGTGGACGACGCGGGAGAACACGTCGCGCCCGAGATTGTCGCCGCCCCAGAGATAGACGAGGCCGCCATCGGGGTGGATCGTGCCCGGCACCGCCTTCTTGAGGAGGGTGGCGGCGATCAGGTCCGACGGCGCGAATTGCGGGTCCACCGGCGCGATGATGTCGGCGAAGATCGCCGTGAACACCCAGAAGAGCACGATGCCGACGCCGACGAGGCCGATCGGCGAGCCGTAGAGCCGGCCGAAGGTCGAGAGCCGGCCGCGGATGAAGTACCCGACGCCCAGCACCAGCGCGACCGCCGCCCACGAGGGCCAGAAGCGGAGCACCGACTGGAGCAGGATCTCGGCCGTCGAGATGAACTCGGGATCTGGCATCGCCCTCTCCTCAGCGGACCCGGATGCGGGGGTTGAGATAGGCGTAGCCGATGTCGGAGATCAGCTGGGTCAGCAGCACCACCACCACCGCGACGCAGGAGCAGGCGAGCAGCAGGTCGATGTCGTTGTTCTCCGCCGCGCGCACCAGCAGCCAGCCGAAGCCCTTGTAGTTGAACATCGTCTCGACGATGACGACGCCGGTCAGCAGCCACGGGAACTGCAGCATGATCACCGTGAAGGGCGCGATCAGCGCGTTCCGGAGCGCGTGCTTGAGAACCACCTGGCGGAACTCGAGCCCCTTGAGCCGCGCCGTGCGGATGTACTGGCTGGTCATCACCTCGGCCATCGAGGCCCGCGTCATGCGCGCGATGTAGCCGAGGCCGTAGAGCGCCATGGTCATCACCGGCAGGGTGAAGTTCTCGATGGTGATCGATCGCGTCGAGGCCACGCCCTTGAGGATCCCGAGCGAGGAGGCGAAGATCACGGTGAAGACGATGCCGGTGACGTATTCGGGCGCCGAGGTCGAGGCGATCGAGCCGACCGAGAGCGA
>CAZWDE010000351.1:0-3480 GCA_964632555.1 uncultured Limibaculum sp. | reverse complement strand
TGGCGCGCGCGGCCGAGACCGAGGCCAACGAGCTCCGCACCGAGCTTGCCGCTCTCGACGCCCGGGTCGGCTCCGAGGCGGCCGACGGGGTCGAGGAACGCCTCGCCGAGACGCGCGAGCGCCTCGAGGCGGCGCGGGCGGCCGAGGGGCGGCTCGCGGCCGAGGTCGCGGCGCTCGCCCGGTTGATCCGCGCGCTCGAGGAGGCGCGCGCCGCGGCCAGCGAGCACTATTTCAAGCCGGTGATGGACGAGCTCGAGCCGCTCCTGCGCATGCTCCACGAGGGCGCGGCGATCGCCTTCGACGACCGAACGCTGCTGCCCGCGCGCATCGACCGGGGCGGTCTCTCGGAGGAGATCGGCGATCTGAGCGGCGGCACGCGCGAGCAGATCGCGATCCTGACGCGGCTCGCCTTCGCCCGGCTTCTGGCGCGCGAGGGCCGGGCGGTGCCGGTGATCCTCGACGACGCGCTCGTGTTCTCCGACGACGACCGGATCGAGCGGATGTTCGACGCGCTCCACCGACAGGCGCGCGACCTGCAGATCATCGTGCTCACCTGCCGCCAGCGGGCCTTCGACCGGCTGGGCGGGGAGCGGCTGCGGCTGCGTCCGTGGTCGCCCGAGGAGCCCTGAGGCGGGGCCGCGCGCTCAGCCGAAGAGGCCGCGATCCGCGCGTTCTATGGTCAGGGTCTCCCAGGCGAGGCCGCGCGTCTCGGCATGGGCCCAGGCCCCGCGGATCTCGGCGCGCGCCGGCAGCCGGGCGAGCGCGGCGTGGCGCGGGCGGTAGGCGGGGCTCGCCGGGTCGGCGAAGCCGTCGGGGTGGTACTGGTCCATCACGTTGACGGGGGCGTCGGGCAGGTGCCCGGCCAGCCAGTCGAGCACCGGCCGGGTGCAGCAGTCGAGATGGCCGGGCATCACGAGGTGGCGGACGGTCAGGTCCTCGCCCCACGCCCCGAGCGTCGCGAGCTGGCGCGTCACCGCCGCCCAGGTGCCGGGCGTGCGCGCGAGATCGACCTCGCAGCGCGGCCCGCCCTCGACCGGTGGCCCGAACTTGAAATCCGGCAGCCACACGTCGATCACCGGGCGCAGGAGCGCCATCGCCCGGTCGGTCAGGAACATGTTGGAGTTCCAGAGCATCGGCGCCGCGCAGGGCCCCTCGCGCCGCGCCGGGCCCGGCCGGTCGGAGCGCAGCCGCAGGGCGGCGGCGGTCTCGTCCGCGTCCGGCTCGCCCCGGCCGAGGCGCGCGATGGCGCCGAGGATGCGGTGGAGGTGGATCGCGGGGTCGCCGCCCACCCAGTTGACGTTGTGGCAGCCGTCGCGCCAGAGCGTCGCGGCGAGCGCGGCCAGAACCCCGTCCGATACGGTGCGCCCGTTGTCCTTGTCGCGGGCGATGTCGCCGTTCTGGCAGAAGGCGCAGCGCATGTTGCAGGAGGTGAAGAAGACCGTGCCCGAGCCCTCGCGCCCGCGATAGACGAGCTCCTCGCCCCGGTGGCGGAAGGCGGCGCCGACCCGGGTCTCGGGCCCGAGGCGGCAGGCGCCGGCCCGCCCGGCGGCGCGGTTCACCCGGCACTCCCAGGCGCAGAAGGTGCAGTCGGCCAGCATCCGGCGGGCGAGCTCGGCGACGAGGTCGAGGAGGCTCGGCTCCGCCGGGGGCGGGAGCCGCGCGCCGCCGCGCGCGGCCTCGCGGCGGTCGAGGAAGACGGCCGTAGCGGGATCGAGCGCGTCCCAGAGCGCGGGCTCCGGCGCGGCGAGATCGACGCCCGCGGGCACGGTCGCGGCGATGCGGAACTTCGGCGGCGCCCGGCCGGCGGCCACGGCGCGATACCACCCGAGCGCGCGGGCGAGCGCGGGGTCGTCCCAGATCGACAGCCGGTCGAACGCGTCCATCGGAGCCTCCGGCGCGATCCTACTGCATCGCAGCCGCCCCGCCCAGCTTGCGCGCGCGGCTGTCGGCGCGTCTACTGCGGCGGAGGGAGGCCCGCATGATCGACTGGACGACCGCCTACGACAACCGCGCCGCGGTGCCCGGCTCGGAGACGCTGCCCGAGCGCTGGGCGGCCGCCGCCGCCCGCCACCGCGAGAGGCTCGGCGCCCGGCTCGAGACGGTGGCGACGGGCGAGGCGCTGCGCGCGCGGATGGAGCTGCAGCGGCCGGAGGGCGAGCCGCGCGGCCTCGCGGTCTTCGTCCACGGCGGCTACTGGATGCGCAACGAGCCGGCGCTCTTCTCCCACCTCGCCGCGGGCGCGCTCGCGCGCGGCTGGGCGGTGGCGCTGCCGGGCTACACGCTCTGCCCCGAGGCGACGGTCGCGCAGATCACGGCCGAGGTCGCGACCGCGGTCGCCGCCGCGGCGGAGCGGGTGACGGGCCCGATCCGGATCGCCGGGCACTCGGCGGGCGGGCATCTGGCGGCGCGGATGCTCTCGGGCGCGCTCGGCGGCGTGGTGCTCGAGCGGGTGGCCGGGCTCCTCTCGATCAGCGGGATCCACGACCTGCGCCCGTTGCTGCGGACGCCGATGAACCCGACGCTCGGGCTCGACCTGGCGATGGCCCGGGCCGAGAGCCCGGCGCTCGCGGAGCCGGCGGCGGGCGTGCCGGTCACGGCCTGGGTGGGCGCCGCCGAGCTGCCCGAGCTTCGCCGCCAGTCGCGCCTCCTCGTCGAGCTCTGGGGCGGGCTCGGCCTCGCGACCCGGCTCGTCGAGGACCCGGGCCACGACCATTTCAGCGTGATCGAGGCGCTCGTCGAGCCCGACAGCCCCCTGACCGCCGCCTTTCTCGGCGACTGAGACCGGGTCCGCGTCAGGCGGGCTCGGCGGCGGGAAGCGGGATCGCGCGGCCGTCGGCGTCGAACAGGCGCAGCCGCCCGGGCTCGAGGTCGATCCCCACGGCGGTGCCCTCCTCTGGCACGGCGCCGTCGCCGGCGCGGACGACGACGCGGTGAAGCTCGCGGTCGCGCATCAGGTCGATATGCACGAAGACGTCGGCGCCCAGATGCTCGACGAGCTCGACCGAGCCCGCGAGCGGCGTCGAGCCCATGTCGCGCAGCTTGAAATGCTCGGGCCGCACGCCGATCGAGACCGCCGTCTCGTCGGCCAGATCGAGATGGCAGAAGCCCACGTCGCCGAACCAGACCGCGCCCTGGCGCACCACGCCCGGCAGCAGGTTCATCGGCGGCGTGCCGATGAAGCCCGCGACGAAGATCGTCGCGGGGCTCTCGTAGAGCTCGCGCGGGGTGCCGACCTGCTCGATCCGCCCGCCGTTCATCGCCACCAGCCGGTCGGCGAGCGTCATCGCCTCGACCTGGTCGTGCGTGACGTAGAGCGAGGTGACGCCGAGATCGCGCTGCAGCCGCTTGATCTCGAGGCGCATCGAGACGCGGAGCTTGGCGTCGAGATTGGAGAGCGGCTCGTCGAACAGGAAGAGCTTCGGCGAGCGCACGATCGCGCGGCCCATGGCGACGCGCTGGCGCTGGCCGCCCGAGAGCTGG
>CAZWDE010000350.1:0-3484 GCA_964632555.1 uncultured Limibaculum sp. | reverse complement strand
AGCGAGGCCGAGAGCAGGCGGCGCTTGCGCGCGACCGCGCGGCGGCGCTCGTCGTCCTCGGCGGTGCGGTAGGCGCGCTCGACGAAGTCGAGATGCGCCTCGCTGGCGGCGGCCGCCGCCTCGGGCTCGCCGGCGATCACCGCCTCGGCGATGCGCCGGTGCTGCTCGAGGAGCGCGGCGCGGGTGCCGGCGCGGCCGTAGAGGAACTCGCGGTTGTAGAACACGCCGCGGTTCATCAGCGCGTAGATCGAGCGCATCACGTGCACCACCATCGCGTTGTGCGCCGCCTCGACCACCGCCATGTGGAAGCGGAGGTCGCACTCGGCCTCGGCCGCGATGTCGTTGGCCTCGTGCGCGTCGGTCATCGCCGCCACGGCGCCGCGCAGGTGGTCGTGGTCCTCGCCGGTGGCGCGCTGCGCCGCGAGATGCGCCGCGAAGCTCTCCTGCTCGCGCCGGAACTCGAGGAAGTCGAGGAACGCGGCCCGGTTGCGGGCGAAGAGATCGATCATCGCCGGCGAGAGCGCGGCGCCGGTCAGCGACGCGATGAAGGCGCCCTCGCTGCGGCGGATCTCGACGAGCCCGCGTTCGGCGAGCGTCTGCAACGCCTCGCGCAGCTTGGGCCGCGAGATGCCGAGCGCCTCGGACAGCTCGCGCTCGGGCGGCAGCCGCTCTCCGGGGCGCAGCACGCCCGACACGATCAGCTGCTCGATCTGCTCCACGACCGCGTCGGACACACGGTCGACCTCGATCTGCTCGAAGATCGTGGACCTTGGCGTGGATGCATCCGCCATGTGTCCCTCCGCTGACATGGCCGGGAAGTTACGCTGCACTGCGTCAACGGTCAAGGCATATTGCTGCGGTGCACAAAGCCCGGCGGCCCGGGCCCCGGCAACCCCTATACCGCCGCGCCCGAGGGCCGGGGCAGGCCCGCGCGCGCCGCACGGCGTGGATGGCCGAGCCCCGGGCGGTCTGCTAGGCTACCCCCAGTCAACCGGGGGTCTTCGCCATGCCGCATCGCCTCGCGCGCGCCGCCCTTCGCGGCATCCTGATCGCCTGCGCCGCGGTCGGACACTGGGCCGGCCCCGCCGCCGCGGGGGAGGTCATCGACCGGATCGCCCGAACCGGCGAGCTCCGCCTCGGCTTCCGCACCGACGCCCCGCCCTTCGCCTCGGTCGTCGACGGCGCGCCGCAGGGCTTCACGATCGACCTCTGCGCGCGGCTCGCCGAGGCGATCCGGGAGACGAGCGACGTCGACCGCCTGCTGGGACGCTTCCTGCCGGTCGGGACCGAGCGCCGCTTCGAGGCGCTCGCGAACGGCGAGATCGACATCCTCTGCGGCGCCACCACCGCGACGCTCGGTCGGCGCGAGACCGTCTCCTTCTCGATCCCGACCTTCCTCACCGGCGTCAGCGTGGTGATGCGCGGCGACGCCCCCGCGCTCGCCCGCGAGGTGCTGATCGAGAAGAGCCCCGCCGCCTTCTCCCAGACCGTGGTCGACACCGCTCTCGCGGGCCTGCGCCTCGGTGTCCGGCGGGCGACGACCGCGGAGGACTGGCTCGGCGAGACCGGGATCGCCGGCAGCGCCGAGGCCGAGATCGTCCCCTTCGAGAGCCACGAGAGCGGCATCGCCGCCGTCGAGACGGGCGAGATCGCCGCCTATTTCGCCGATCGGGCGATCCTTCTCGGCCTCCTGAGGGGGCGGGAGGGCGACGCGCTCGTGCTGGCGGAGAAGTCCTTCACCCAGGAGCCCTACGCGCTGGCGATCCCGCGCGGCGACGAGGACTTCCGCCTCGCGCTCGACCGCGCGCTGTCGCGGCTCTACCGGAGCGGGGAGATGCTGGCCATCGTGCGGCGGCATTTCGGACCGCCGCCGCCCGAGGTGACGCTGTTCTACCAGTGGGCCGCCCTGCCGGAGTGACGGCCGGCGGCCCGCCCGCCCGCGTCAGAAGTGGATCGTCAGGTCGGTGGTGATCCGCCAGCCATAGACCGAGTTCGCCTCGTCGGCGCCGATGTCGACGAGATTGGCCTCGAAGGCGCCGCCCGCGATCACGTTCTCGGTGAAGCGGTAGCGTGCGCCGGCGGCGAAGGTGACGATGCCGTCGGGGTCCGAGGCGCCGATGTCGAAGACGTCCGCGCCCGTGAGGCTCGCCCCGGGGATGCGCTGGCCGCCGTCCGTCGGCAGGATGAAGTTGGTCTCGATCAGCGGGTAGAAGCCCGGCGAGACCTCGTGGTCGACATGCACGTGCAGGTGGACGAAGCTCCAGTTCTCCGAGCGGTCGAGCGCGGCCTGATAGCCGACGGCGGCCTGCACCTGCGTGCCGGTCTCGAAGATCTTGGCGCCGGTGAGGAACCCGTTGACGTAGCCCTTGCTGCTGCCGCCGTTGAGGTCGATCCCGCCGGTCTCGATGTTGCCCACGGGCGCGACGTAGCGCAGCCCCGCGGTCAGGATGTTGCCGGCGGCCGGGTCGGAGATCAGCGCGTATTTCACGCCGGCCGTCAGGTCGAGGAAGCCGTCGGTGTCGGGCAGCACCTCGTCGAAGTCGATGTCGGCATAGCCGTCGGTCGTGGCGATGATGGCGAAGCGGTCGTTGATGGCGAGCCGCCCCTGCACCGCGCCGGCGATCACGCGCCCGCCGTCGGTGATGAAGCCGTCCGGGATGTTGTGGTAGAGAAACACCGGCTTCAGCTCGGTGGTGATGAAGGGCGTCTCGTTCAGCACGAACTGGGTGACCGGCGGCACGTAGCGGGTCCAGCCGCCCCGCTCGCCGAGCGAGCCCGCGAGGTCCATGCCGAGGCCGAGCGGATCCTGCGCGGCCGCCGGCGCGGCGACGAGGGCGGCGGCGAGGGCCGCCGCCGACACATGCGACGTTTTCATTGTTTCGCTCCTGCACTGTCCTGCCGCGCGGCCGGTCGCCCGGACGTCGCGGCGCGGCGCACAGGACCGCCGCCGCGGTCACGAAACCTTGATCTGCATCAGGCGGGACAGCTTGCCGCAGAGTGGCAGCCGGAGCGGCGCATGCGGGCGGGCGGACCCCGCCGCCCGGTTCCGGATCAGTAGCGGTAGTGGTCGGGCTTGAACGGCCCCTCGGGCGTCACGCCGATATAGCCCGCCTGCTCGGTCGACAGCGCGGTCAGCTTGACCCCGAGCTTGCCGAGATGGAGGCGTGCCACCTTCTCGTCGAGATGCTTGGGCAGCACGTAGACCCTGTTCTCGTAGTCGTCGCTCCGCGCCCAGAGCTCGATCTGCGCCAGCACCTGGTTGGTGAAGCTCGCCGACATCACGAAGGACGGGTGCCCCGTCGCGTTGCCGAGATTGAGCAGCCGCCCCTCGGAGAGCAGGATCATCCGTTTCCCGTCCGGGAACTCGATCATGTCGACCTGCGGCTTGATGTTGGTCCACTTGTAGTTCTTGAGCGCGGCGACCTGTTTCTCGTTGTCGAAATGGCCTATGTTGCCGACGATCGCCATGTCCTTGAACATGCGC
>CAZWDE010000349.1:0-3494 GCA_964632555.1 uncultured Limibaculum sp. | reverse complement strand
GCCGCCGGCTCCGTCGGCGGGGCCTCGGCGACCGGCGGCGGACCGGCGACCGGGACGGGGTGATCCTCGATCCGCGCCACGGCCATCCCGCCCGGGCCCGCGACCGTTTCCGGCCCGAGCGCGGCGTGCGCCTCGGCGAGCGCGGCGTACCAGCTGCCCGGCGGCGCCGCGCCGGCCTCCGACGCGCCGCAGAGGATGAGCCAGTCCTCCGCGCGCGTCAGGCCGACATAGAGAAGCCGGGCCCGCTCCTCGGCCTCGCGGGCATCGGCCGCCGCCCGCGCCGCGGCGGCGCGCCGGTCGTCCTCGCCCGCGGCCGGAAGCCACAGAACGGGCGCGTCGGGCCCCTCGCCCGCCGGCACGAGGCGCGGCCGCGCGCCGCCGCTGCGGGCGGGATCGAAGGCGGTGTCCGGCAGGATCACCACCGGCGCCTCGAGCCCCTTCGCGCCGTGCACCGTCATGACGCGGACCGCGTCGGGCGTCTGGTCCATCTCCCGCTTGATCTCGACCTGGGCCGCCTCGATCCAGTCGACGAAGCCCGCCAGCGTCGGCGCGAGGCGCGCCTCGAAGGCGAGCGCCTG
This sequence comes from uncultured Limibaculum sp., assembly GCA_964632555.1. Classification (GTDB taxonomy): domain Bacteria; phylum Pseudomonadota; class Alphaproteobacteria; order Rhodobacterales; family Rhodobacteraceae; genus Thermohalobaculum. The sequence continues at coordinate 2,916 of CAZWDE010000349.1, read as the reverse complement.
CTCGAGAAGCTCGTCGATCACGTCCTCGGCCTCGGGCCCGAGGCGCGCCACGAGGCGCCGCCGCCCGTCATGCGCCACGAGGGCGCGGCTCAGGAACTCGTAGGGCCTCAGCGCCTCGGCTTCCGCCGCGAGATCGCCGATCATCGCCGCGGCCTCCCGGTGCTCCGAGCCGGCGAGCGCGGCCGCGAGCGTGCCCGTGCGCCCGTGCGCGAGGCGGAAGAGCTCGTCCTCCGACAGCCCGCCGAGCGGCGAGCGCAGCACCGCGGCGAGCGCGAGATCGTCGGCCGGCTGGACCGACGCCTTGACGAGCGCGACGAGATCCTGCGCCGCGAGGCTCGCGGCGAGGCGGAGCCGGTCGGCCCCGGCCACCGGCACGCCGTGGCGCTTCAGCGCGCGGAGGAGCTCGGCCGACAGGCCGGAGCGCCGGCGCACCAGCACCAGCACGTCGCCCGGCCGCACCGGCGCGCCGGGCCGGCCGTCGCGCGCCGGGCGGCGCTCCTCGGCGATCATCCGGGCGATCTCGGCGGCGAGCGTGCGCGCCAGCCGGATCTCCGCCGGCAGGCGGGGCTCGGGCGCGGCGGGCACCCACCAGTCGGGCGGCTCGTCGGGCCCGTCGCCGGCCACCGTCGGCCAGAGATCGATCCGGCTCGCGTCGCGCGCCCGGCTCGCGCGGTGGGCCCCGGGCGCGCCGGAGGGCCCGCGCGGCGCGCCGGCGGCGAACACGCGGTCGACGAAGCGGAGGATCCCGGGCGCCGAGCGGAACGAGGTCTCGAGCGCGGGGCGCGCGACCGGGCGCGCCGCGGCGGCGGCGCGCGCGCCGATCCGCTCGCGCATCGCCGCGAAGGCGCGGGGGTCCGCCCCCTGGAAGGAGAAGATCGACTGCTTCTCGTCGCCGACCACGAAGAGCGTGCGGCCCTCGCGCGCGGTGCGCCCGGCGAAGAACTCGCCCGTGAGCGCCTCGACGATGCGCCACTGGCGCGGGCTCGTGTCCTGCGCCTCGTCGACGAGGACGTGCCCGACGCCGGCGTCGAGCCGGTAGAGCACCCACGGCCCGAGATCGGGCGAGGCGAGAAGGGCCTCGGCGCGGGCGAGCAGGTCGTCGAAATCGGCGAGCGCGCGGTCCGCCTTGTGCGCGGCGTAGCGGGCGAGAAAGCTCTCGGCGAAGCGCCCGAGCGCCGCGCTCCGCCCGGCGACCTCGGCGGCCGCGGCGCGCTCCCGCGCCGCCAGCGCCCAGGCCGCCATCGCCTCCGCGAGCGCCGCGCTCTCGGGGAACGCGGCGCGGACGCGCTTGGCGGGGAAGTTCTTGCGCGGCGCATGCTGTTTTGTCAGGAACACGCCGCGCAGCCGGTCATGGGCGTGCAGGGGGTCGGCCGGGGCCGCCGCCAGCGCCGCGCGGATCGCCGCCGCGTGCTCGGGTCCGCGCGCGCCGCCGTCGTCGTCGAGAGCCGCGGCGAGCCGGGAGAGATCGTGCCAGCGGGCGGTGTCGAGCTCGGCCACGGCGGCGGCGCGGGCCGCCTCGGGCGTCTCGGCGGGCTCGGGGTGCCAGCGCACGCCCGGCCCGAGCTGCGCGATCGCGTCGATCAGCTGGTCGAGCCGGGCCTCCTCCACCCGCGCCGCCAGCCGGTCGAAGGCCGGGTCCCGCCCGGCCTCGGCGTCCGCCGCCATCTCCACCCGGATGCGGCGGCGGATCAGCGCGGCCTGCCGCTCGTCGAGGATCTCGAAGCGGGGCGAGAGACCCGCCTCCAGCGGGAACCGCCGCAGCAGCGCCTCGGCGAAGGCGTGGATGGTCTGGATCTTCAGCCCGCCGGGCGTCTCGAGCGCCTGCGCGAAGAGCCGCCGCGCGGCGGCGAGGCGCGCCGGGCCGGGGGCGGCGCCGTCGAGGCGGGCGATCTCCTCGGCGAGGGGCTCGGCGGGCGCCATCGCCCAGTCGCCCAGCCGGCGGAACAGCCGCGTCCGCATCTCGACGGCGGCCGCCTTGGTGTAGGTGAGGCAGAGGATGCCGGCCGGGTCGGCGCCCGCCAGGAGAAGCCGCGCCACGCGGTCGGTGAGCACGCGGGTCTTGCCCGAGCCCGCATTCGCCGCCACCCAGGCCGAGCGCGCGGGATCGGCGGCCGCGCCCTGCGCCGCGGTGGCCCGGGCGATCGCCTCGGCCACGGCGTCGGGCGGCGCGCTCACGGGATCACGTCCCATTCCGCGCGGCGGGCGAGCTGGTCGTAGTCCTCGGCCCGGCGCGCGTCGACCGCGCGCCGCGACACGAAGGGCGCGTCGTCCGCCATCGCGCCGAGGAACTCCCGCAGCCGCTCGGTCCAGGTCGCGAGATCGGCGAGCGCCTCGTCGGCCGGCAGGTCGGGCCGGCTGCCGCCGAGCGCGATGTAGCCGCCGGCCCGCGGCGCGAGGGCGCCGAGCTCCGGGAAGCCGCCGCGGGCGAGGATGGCGGCCGCGATCACGATCTGCAGCGCCCGGCCGCGCCGCAGCTCGGACGTGGCGGGCGCCGTGCTCTTGTAGTCGTAGACCGCGGCGCCGCCGTCCTCGAGCCGGTCGATCCGGTCGGCGCGGGCCTCGATCGCCACCGGCCCCGCCTTGGTCTCGAGCGCGATCGCGCCGGCGATCTCGGTGCTGGCCGGACGGCCGTGCGCCCGGCGCTCCGCCTCGCCCGCGATCAGGCGGTCGGCCGCCCGCTCGAGCCGCGCGAGCCAGAGGCGGCGCTGGTCGGGCCAGGGCGTCGCCTCGGCGAGGCTCTCCGCGACGATCCCGAGAAGGCGCGCCCGGGCCGCGGCGGCGCCCGGCCAGGCCGCGGTCGCCTCGACGAAGCGCGCGAGCGCGGCGTGCAGCGCCTCGCCCCGGTCGCGCGCGTCGGGCGGACGGCCGAGCGGGTCGAGCGGGCGCAGGCGCAGAAGGCGCTTCGCATAGACCGCG
>CAZWDE010000348.1:0-3539 GCA_964632555.1 uncultured Limibaculum sp. | reverse complement strand
CGCTCTTCCAGACCCCCGAGGAGGCGGCGCAGGACGCGATCGACAACGACGTGCACGTCGTCGGCGTCTCGTCCCAGGCGGCCGGGCACAAGACGCTGGCCCCCGCCCTCGTCGAGGCGCTGCGCGCCCAGGGCGCGGAGGACATCCTCGTCGTCTGCGGCGGCGTGATCCCGCAGCCCGACTACGAGTTCCTCCACGCGCGCGGCGTCAAGGCGATCTTCGGGCCGGGCACCAACATCCCCGAGGCCGCCGCCAAGATCCTCCAGCTGATCCGCGACGCGCGCACGCCGAAAGCCGCCGAGTGAGGGACGCCGCGCCGCGGGCGGCGGCGGCCGGCGCGGCCGCCGGCTGGCGCCTCGTCCCGCTCGCCGTCGTCGGCTATTTCGCGCTCCAGGCCGGGCTGCGCGCCGCGGCGGGCGGAGCCGTCGATCTCGACGAGGGCGAGCAGCTCGTCGCCGCGCAGGTGCTCGACTGGGGCTACGGCCCGCAGCCCCCGCTCTACACCTGGCTCCAGTCGGCGGTCTTCGCGCTGACGGGCCCCGGGATCCTCGGCGTCGCGCTCCTCAAGAACGCGCTGCTCGCGCTCGCCTATCTGGGCGTGTGGGCGGCGGCCCGGGCGGCCGGCGCCTCGGCGCGCGTCGCCGCGGTCGCGGTCGCCTCGACGCTGCTGCTGCCGCCGCTGCTCTGGGAGGCGCAGCGCGCGCTCTCGCATTCCGTGCTCGCGGTGGCGGCGACGACCTGGACGGTCGCGCTGGTGGTCTCGCTCCGGCGCGCCCCACAGGCCGCGGGCTTCGCCGCGCTCGGCCTGCTTCTGGCGGCGGGGCTCCTCGCCAAGGCCAACGTCGCCTTCGTCGCGGCCGGCCTCGCCACGGCGCTGCTCTCCGAGCCGCGCTCGCGCCGCTCCGGCTATCTCCTCGCCGTGGCGGTGGCGGCGGCGCTGCTCGCGCGGCCCGCCCTCTGGATGCTCGAGAACCGCGAGGCCGCGCTTCGCCACATGCGCAAGTTCGAGATCGAGCTCGCCGATCCGGTCGCGGCGGCGGGGTCGGGCCTCGGCGAGCTCGCGACCGCGACGCTCGCCTTCCTCGCGCTCCTCGCGGTGGCCCACGGTCTCCTGATCTGGCGGCGCCCCGCGGCCGAGACGCCGGACGCGACGGCGGACACCGCACGGTTCCTGGCGCGGGCGATCCTCGCCAGCCTCCTTCTCGTTGCCGTGGCGGTCGCGGCCTCCGGCACCACGACCGTCAAGGAGCGCTGGCTGATCCCGATCCTCGCGCCCGTGCCGCTCGCCGCGACGCTCTGGGCGGCCGGGCGGATCGACCGGGCGGCCGCCCGGCGCCTCGCCGGCCTCGGCGCCGCGCTGGCGCTGGCCGCGATGGTGGGCCTGCAGGTCAATCTCCGCCTCGGCGACGGCGACCCGTCCTACCAGATGGCGCCGGTGCCGGAGGCCGCGCGCGCCTTGCCCGAAGGCCCCCGCCGGGTCTTCGCGAGCAGCAGCTTCATCGGCGGCAATCTGCGCCTCGCCCGGCCCGAGCTCGCGGTGCTGACGCCCAAGATGGCGACGCTCCCCGTCGCGGCCCCGGACGGGCGGGCGCCGATCGCCGTCTGGTGGGAGCGCGAGGCGGAGGGCAACCCCTACGGCCTCTTCGCCGCCCTGGTGGCGCGGCACACCGGCGTCGATCTGCGGGCGCTGCCGGTGCAGACGGTCGAGGTCGCCCATCCCTGGCCCTACGCGGAGCTGCCCTTCCGCCTCCACTGGGCGGAGGTGCCGGCGGGGGCCTGCGCCCCGGTCATCGTCAGCTACGCGCATTTCGTGGAGGACGGGGTTGTTCCGCCGGCGAGCGAGTTGTGCATAAGCTCGCCCGGTCGGCCGGGGCTCGCCCGGCCCGACTGAGAGACCGGGGGCGGAACCCGGCGCCGGAGGGGGATTTCATGAGCCAGGCGAGGGACGACGCGCTGCGCGAGGCGGCGCTCACCTATCACGCGGAGCCGACGCCCGGAAAGCTCGCGATCCGGGTCACCAAGCCCATGGCGACGCAGCGCGACCTCTCGCTCGCCTATTCGCCGGGGGTGGCCGAGGCCTGCCTCGCGATCCGCAACGACCCCGACATGGCGTTCCGCTACACCGGCAAGGCCAACCGGGTCGCGGTGATCTCCAACGGCACCGCGGTGCTCGGCCTCGGCAACATCGGCGCCGCCGCCTCGAAGCCGGTGATGGAGGGCAAGGTCGCGCTCTTCAAGAAGTTCGCCAACATCGACGGGTTCGATGTCGAGGTGGACGAGACCGACCCCGCCCGCCTCGCCGAGATCGTGATCGCCCTCGAGCCGACCTTCGGCGCGGTCAATCTCGAGGACATCGCCGCGCCCGCCTGCTTCGAGGTGGAGCGGATCTGCAAGGAGCGGATGGCGATCCCGGTGTTCCACGACGACCAGCACGGCACGGCGATCGTCGTCGCGGCCGCGGTGCGCAACGCGCTGCTTCTCGCCGAGAAGCGCCTCGAGGACGTGACGCTGGTCTCGACCGGCGGCGGCGCGGCCGGCATCGCCTGCCTCGATCTCCTCTGCGAGCTCGGGCTCCGCCGCGAGCGGGTGTTCCTCTACGACATCGACGGGCTCGTGCACGAGGGCCGCGAGGCGCTCGACCGCTACCGCGCCGCCTATGCCCAGCCGGCCTCGGCCGGGCCGATCGCCGAGCGGATCGCGGGCGCGGACATCTTCCTCGGCCTCTCGGCGGGCGGCATCCTCAAGCCCGAGATGGTGGCGGCGATGGCGCGCGACCCGCTGATCTTCGCGCTCGCCAATCCGGTGCCCGAGATCTGGCCGGAGGACGCGCGCACGGTGCGGCCCGACGCGATCATCGCGACCGGGCGCTCGGACTATCCCAATCAGGTCAACAACGTGCTCTGCTTCCCGTTCATCTTCCGCGGTGCGCTCGACGTGCAGGCGACGCAGATCAACGAGGCGATGAAGATCGCCTGCGCCGAGGCGCTGGCCGAACTCGCGCGCATGACCGCGACGCCCGAGACCGCCGCCGTCTATCGCGGCGAGCGGATGGTCTTCGGGCGCGACTACCTGATCCCCAAGCCCTTCGACCCGCGGCTGCTCGGGCAGGTGGCGGGCGCCGTCGCCCGCGCCGCGATCGAGACCGGCGTCGCGCGCAAGCCGCTCGACGATCTCTCGGAGTACCGCCTCGCGCTCGACACCTCGGTGTTCCGCACCGGCATGATCATGAAGCCCGTCTTCGAGGCCGCCCGCACGAGCCGCCGGCGGATCGTCTTCGCCGAGGGCGAGGACGAGCGCGTGCTCCACACCGCGCAGTCGCTCCTGCAGGAGGGCACCGACCGCCCGATCCTGATCGGCCGGCCGGACGTGATCGCGATCCGGCTCGAGCGCGCCGGCCTGCCGCTCGAGCCCGGGCGGGACTTCGAGATCTGCAACCCCGAGGACGACCCGCGCTACAAGGACTACTGGACCGAGTACCACCAGATCATGGAGCGCCGCGGCGTCACGCCCGATCTCGCGCGGACGATCCTGCGCACCAA
>CAZWDE010000347.1:0-3557 GCA_964632555.1 uncultured Limibaculum sp. | reverse complement strand
GGCGGCGTGCCGCGCGGTCCGGGCGCGCTCGCCGCCGGCGGCCCGGCGCGCCCGTCGGGAGCGGCGGACCCGGACGCCGCCGAAGCGGCGCCGCAGCCCTCCCCGCTCGCCGACCGCGACGGCACGGTCGCCGCCGCGATCGTCGTGGCGCGCAGCAACCTTCTCTGGGCGCGGCTCTTCGAGGCCGAGGGGCTCGTCTACCGCCCGCTCCAGCGGGCGCCGCTCGCGCGCTGGGAGGAGGGCGGCTGCTCGGTGCGCCCGCGCCCCGAGGTCGCGGCCTACTGCCCGAACGACGGCACGGTCTATGCCGACGACGCGATCGACGGGCGGGCGCTCGCGCTCCTCGACATCGCCCGCGAGATCGGGCTCCACGTGCAGGACACGCTCGGCGTGATGATCGCGCCGGCGAGCGGGCCGGAGCGCCTGCTGCGCTCGGACTGCTTCGCCGGGCTCTGGGCGAGCCGCGACGCGATGGTGGGCGACAGCCTCGCGCCCGGCTATGTCGCGCGGGCCTTCGCCGAGGACGGCGTGGAAAGCTTCGCCGAGCGCCAGCGCCTCGAGGCGTTCCGCGCCGGCTATGGCGCCGAGCGGCCCGCCGATTGCGAGCGCGCCGGCCTCGTGGCGGCCGACGAGGCGGGGCGCGAGGGCTGATCGCCGGCGGCCGGGGGGCCTCCGCCCGCCCGCGCGGTTGACCGGCGCCTGTTGCCCGTGGCTAAGTCCTTCCGGGCCCGGATGGCGGAATTGGTAGACGCAGCGGACTCAAAATCCGCCGGCCTCGCGGTCATGTCGGTTCGAGTCCGACTCCGGGCACCAGCCGCGGCGCGCGCCCGGCCGTGACGGCGACGCGCGGCCCGAGCGACCGGAGAGGCCCGGCACGCGCGACACCTTGTCAGCCCGGGCCGACCTCTGGCACCTTGAGGCATGATCTCGCAGCGCGACGCGGCCACCGTGCGACGGTCGATCCTCATCGGAGGGCTTCCCGAAGACGTGGCGGGGGAGATCCTCGTCCATTCGGCCGTGAAGACCTACGACCGGGGCGAGAGCGTCTTCCTGCAGGGCGAGCCGGCGCACAGCGTCTTCGTCGTGCTGGAGGGCTGGATCAAGCTCTTCCGCATCGCGCAGAGCGGGGCCGAGGCGGTGATCGGCGTCTTCGCGCCCGGCCAGAGCTTCGGCGAGGCGGTGGCCTTCCGGCGCGCGCGCTACCCGGTCAACGCCGAGGCGGTGACGGAGACCCGCCTGCTCGGGATCGACGCGCCGGGGCTGATGACGCGGATGCGCGCCAATCCCGAGATCTGCACCGCGATTCTCGCGGCCACCTTCCACCAGCTGCAGGAACTCGTTGGCCAGGTCGAGCAGCTGAAGGCGCAGACCGGCGCGCAGCGCGTGGCCCGGTTCCTGCTCGGCCTCTGCCATGTCGAAACGGGCACCTGCACCGTGACCATGCCCTACGACAAGGTGCTGATCGCCGGGCGGCTCGGCATGAAGCCCGAGAGCCTCAGCCGCGCCTTCGCCCGCCTCAAGCCCGCCGGCGTGCGGGTCACGCAGAACCACGCCGAGATCGACGATGTCGAGCGGCTGCGCGATTTCGTCGAGCAGGACCGCGCGGACTTCTGGAGAAAGGCGCCGTGACGCGGCTCGAGACCGTCCTCGCGGCGATCGACGCGGCGAACGCGGCCGACCCGGCCGCCGATCCCGCCACCGGCGAGCCGGCGGCGCTCCTCTACGGCCGGCGGATGTCGGCCGAGCTGGAGCGCATCGCGCCCGACGCGCCGGAGCTCCTCCGGATCGCCGCCCGCGGCCAGCACATCGAGCGCTTCACGGTGCCGCGCGCGAGCTATCCCGAGGGGCGCGAGGGCTATCTGCGGTGGCGGCGCGATCTCGGCGCGTTCCACGGCCGCCGCGTCGCCGGGCTGATGGCCGAGGCGGGCTATCCGGAGGCCGACGGCGCGCGCGTCGCGGCGATGCTGCGCAAGGAGGGCCTGAAGCGCGATCCGGAGGTGCAGCTCCTCGAGGACGTGATCTGCCTCGTCTTCCTGCGCTGGTACTTCGCCGATTTCGCGGCCGCGCGCGACCCCGATCACGTCTACCGGATCGTCGCCAAGACGGCGCGCAAGATGTCGGCCGAGGGACGCGCGCGGGTGGCGGCCGAGTTCGACCTGCCGCCGGAGCTCGCCCCCGCCCTCGAGGTCTGACTCAGCCGACGAGCTGCCGGTAGATCGCGGGCAGGGCGGCGGTCAGCCGGTCGGGGCTCGCGATCACCGTGTGACCGCCACGCCCGAAGATGCGGGCGAACCAGGCCTTGGCGCGCGCGTCGATGGCGATGCCGAACACCGCGTTGCCGGCCCGGCGCGCCTCGCGCACGGCCATCCGGCTGTCCTCGATCCCGTGACGGCCCTCGTAGTGGTCGAGGTCGTTCGGCTTGCCGTCCGTCAAGACGACGAGCAGGCGCCGCGCCCGGCCCTGCCCGGCGAGGTCCGCCGAGACGTGCCGGACCGCCGCGCCGAGGCGGGTGTAGAAGCCCGGCCGCAGCCCCGCGATCCGCGCCGCGACGGCCGGGCCCATCGCCTCGCCGAAATCCTTGCAGCGCGCCACGAAGACGCGGTCGCGGCGCAGCGACGAGAAGGCGTGGATCGCGCAGTCGTCGCCCGCCGCCTCGATGCCGCCGGCGAGGGCGAGGAGCGCCTCGCGCTCGATGTCGATCACCGCACGCCCGCCGACCGCGCTCTCGGTCGAGCGCGACGCGTCGAGGAGGATCGAGACCGCGAGGTCGCGCCCCTCGGCGCGGCTCGCCCGCCAGACGCGCTCGCTCGCCCGGCCGGTCGCGCGGAGATCGGCGGCGGCGCGGACCGCGGCGTCGAGGTCGAGCGTGTCGCCATCGGGCTCGGCGGGGCGCGTCACGCGGCGCGGGCGGAGCGTCTCGAACTGGCGGCGCACGGCTCGGCTCCGGCGCAGGGCGGCGGGGTCCGGCACCGCGGGGTCGGCCGCGGGCTCCGCCCCGCGCGCCAGCACGCGGGCGTGGTCCGGCAGGTAGGCGCCGGCGCGGGCGTCCCATTCGGGGTAGAGATGCGCGCCCGAGAGCCGCTCGCGGTCGGCGTCCTCCGGGGCGAGGTCGAGATGGAGGCGCAGGCGCGTGGCCGGCGCCTTCGACACCTGGCCGAGGCCGATCTCGTCGGCGTCCTCGGCGGCCTTCTTCGCGGTCTCGGCGTCGTCGTCGTCGACCCGGCGATTGAGATTGAGGAACTCGGCGATCGAGAGCACGGCCTCGAACTTGTGCAGGATCAGGCTGTCGCGGCGCTCGGCCTCGTCGGCCCGGTGGCGGCGGGCGCGGCGCACGCCCTCGGGCCCCTCCTGCGGCGCGCCGTCGGGCACGGGGGCGTCCTCGTCGGGCGCGCGGCCCGCCGAGCGGGGCACCAGCGCCGCCCAGAGCGGCACCGGCTCGAACGGGCGATAGCGCCGCGGCGCGCGGTGCGCGGAGAGATCGCCCGCCTCGATCGCGGCGAGCGCGGCCGCCCCGCGCCCCTCCGGCCGGTCGCCGCCGAGAAGCGCGCCGATGGCGG
>CAZWDE010000346.1:0-3571 GCA_964632555.1 uncultured Limibaculum sp. | reverse complement strand
CCGAGAACGACGGCGCAGCCCGGCGCATCGCGCTGGCCATCGCCAACTCGCCGCTGGTCAAGACCGCGCTCGCCGGCGAGGACCCCAACTGGGGGCGCATCGTCATGGCCGTCGGCAAGGCGGGCGAGCGGGCCGAGCGCGACCGCCTCGCGATCCGCTTCGGCGACATCGCGGTGGCCGAGGCGGGCCGCGTCGCGCCGGGCTACCGCGAGGCCGACGGCGCCGCCTACATGCGCCGCGCGGAGCTCGCGATCGCCGTCGATGTCGGCGTCGGCACGGGCCGGGCGACCGTCTGGACCTGCGATCTGACCAAGCGCTATGTCGCCATCAACGCCGACTACCGGAGCTGAGGCGCCGCCGGCTTACCGGCCCCTCGTGCTCGTCGCGGCGGTGGCGCTGATCGACCCGGACGGCCGCGTGCTCCTCGCCCAGCGCCCCGAGGGCAAGAGCATGGCCGGCCTCTGGGAGTTCCCCGGCGGCAAGGTCGAGGCGCGGGAGACGCCGGAGGCGGCCTTGATGCGCGAGCTCGAGGAGGAGCTCGGCATCGCCACCTGGGCGAGCTGCCTCGCCCCGCTCACCTTCGCGAGCCACGCCTACGAGCGTTTCCACCTGCTGATGCCGCTCTACGCCTGCCGCAAATGGGAGGGCACGGTCACCCCCCGCGAGGGCCAGCGCCTCGCCTGGGTCCGGCCGGCGCGGCTGCGCGAGTACCCGATGCCGCCGGCCGACCTGCCCCTCGTCCCGATCCTGCGCGACTGGCTCTAAGCGCGCCGGGGCGGGCGGGCGGGCGGCGTGCCGATCCGAGGGCGCCGCGGCCGCGATGCCTTTCGCATTCCGTCCGGAGGGCCTACCTATGGGCGGCTCCGCACCGCAGCGAAAGGACGAGACCCGCGATGACCACCTCCCAGCAGGCCGCCGCCAAGCCCGCCGCCGCGCGGCCGGACGCCCAGACCGTCACCCACGTGACGCACTACACCGACCGGCTGTGCTCGTTCCGCGTCACCCGGCCGCAATCCCTGCGCTTCCGCTCGGGCGAGTTCGTCATGATCGGGCTGATGGGCGACCCCGACGCCGCGGGCAAGCGGAAACCGATCCTGCGGGCCTATTCCATCGCCTCCCCCGCCTGGGCGGACGAGCTCGAATTCTACTCGATCAAGGTGCAGGACGGGCCGCTCACCTCGAAGCTGCAGCACATCCGGCCGGGCGACCAGGTGATCCTGCGCCCGAAGCCCGTCGGCACGCTGGTGCACGACGCGCTGCTGCCCGGCAAGCGGCTCTGGCTCTTCGCCACCGGCACCGGCATCGCGCCCTTCGCCTCGCTGCTGCGCGACCCCGAGACCTACGAGAACTACGAGCGGGTGATCCTCACCCACACCTGCCGCGACGTGGCCGAGCTCAAATTCGGCGCGGACCTCGTCGAGAGCATCCGCTCGGACGAGATCCTCGAGGAGCTGATCGGCGAGGGCTTCGCGGACACGCTCACCTACTACCCCACCACCACCCGCGAGGAGAGCCCGCGGATGGGCCGCATCACCACGCTGCTCGAGGACGGCACGCTCTTCCGCGATCTCGGGATCGAGGGCGGCCTCAGCCCCGAGACCGACCGCGCGATGATCTGCGGATCGATCGGCCTCAACCGCGACATGAAGGCGATCCTCGAGGGCTACGGCCTCGAGGAGGGGGCGAACTCCGAGCCCAAGCACTACGTCGTCGAGCGCGCCTTCGTCGGCTGACCGGCGCGCCCTCGCGAAAGGCGGCGGCGGGCGATGACGCCGCCGCCTGGGGATGCGGCGCGCCTCTCAGTTGCCGTCCCAAGCCCGGCGCGTGGCGGCGTCCTTCAGGGTCTGCCGGTTGGCGTCGGTCGCCGGCGGCTCGCTCTCACCGAAGATCGCTGCGATCCAGTGACCGTCCGTCGGGTTCGGGAACACGATGTACTTCGTGCCGAAAAGCTCCCGGTCCGCCTCCATCGCGGCGATGCGGCCGTCGATGTCGCCCTTGAGATAGTACTTGCGGCGGAAGTCGTTGAGGTTGTCGCCGAGGAAGACCACCACCTCGTACTCTTCCATGATCTCGTCCTGGCGGCCCTCCTTGTTCGAGGTGTCGGTGAAGACCGTCAGGTTCTCCGGCTCGGCGAACGGGAAACCGAGATGGCGGAGATGGCCAAGCGCAAAGTCGAAAGTGCCCTCGCCCTGGTTGCGGCTCGTGATATAGAAGACTTCGACGCCGTTCTCGGCGCAGAACTCGAAAAACTCCTTGGCGCCGGGCGCGGCGATGATGCCGTTGGTCGGGATCCACGCGTCCCAGATCGGGTCGTCGAAGAAATCCTTGTTCTGCTCGATCAAGTGGCCCCAGTACTCGAGCGGGTGCAGGATCGTGTCGTCCATGTCCGTCACGACGGCGAGCGGCTTGTCGCCCTCCTGGCGCGCGGCCAGCGCGGCTTCGACATGCATCCGGGCGATGTTGTAGCCTTGGTGGTAGAGCGCGCGGTACTCGGCCGCAGTCTGCTTGTAGGCGACGGCGTAGAGGAGCGCGTTGTCGACGCCCGCGCCCGAGGGGCCGAGGGTGTCGGCGTCCTGCCCGATGGCGACTGTGGGCAGGGCGAGCGCGAGCGCGGTCGCGGCGGCGAGCCTGGCGAGCGGGGTCATGGGAACATCCTTTGCGGAGAGGGTGACGGTGCAACCTCGCCCTGCATATCCCCGCACCGTGTCGTGGCGGTGACGCGGGCGTTACGCGGCCTTGACGGCCCGCGGCGGGCGCCGCGTCAGCGGGCAGCCTGCGCGGCCTGCGCGGCGTCGCCGAAGGCGGCGAAGAGGGCGCGGGAGACCGGGTCCACGGCCGCCTCGTATTCCGCGTGCCACTGCACGCCGAGAGCGAAGCTCGGCGCCTCCTCGATCGAGATCGCCTCGACGGTGCCGTCCTCGCAGAGCCCCTCGACGACCACGCGCGCGCCCGGGCGCCACACCGCCTGCCCGTGCAGGGAATTGGTCGTCGTCTCGCTGATGCCGAGGAGCCGGTGGAACGCGCCGCCCTCGCGGAAGCGCACGCGGTGGCGCTTGGCGAAGATCACCTCCGGATCCTTCTCGCCCTTCGGCATGCGGTGGTTCAGCCGCCCCGGCTCGTCGCGGATCTCGGGGTGCAGCGTGCCGCCGAAGGCGACGTTCATCTCCTGGATGCCGAGGCAAAGGCCGAACACGGGCTTGCCCGCCGCGATCATCGCCCGGATCAGCGGCAGCACCAGCGCCGTCCGCCCCTCGTCGAAATGGCCGTAGCGGCCGTCGTCCTCCGCGCCATAGTGCCGGGGATGCACATTGGGCCGCCCGCCGGTCAGCACGAGCCCGTCGAGAAGGTCGAGGAGGTGTCCGGTCGCCAGCGCGTCGGGCCGCCCCGGCAGGATCAGCGGCGCGCAGCCCGCCACCTCGGCCACGGCCTCCGGCGTGCGGATGCCGCAGACATCGGCCTCGAACTGATCGTCCACCCGGTGGAGGAACGCCGTGACGCCCACGACCGGGCGGTGCCGGCGCCCGCCCGCGTCCATCAGCGCGCCCCGCCGCGGCCCGACCGGTCTCCCAGC
>CAZWDE010000345.1:0-3612 GCA_964632555.1 uncultured Limibaculum sp. | reverse complement strand
CGGCGCCGGTCCGCCCGGATCGTGGTATGGGTATCCGCAGGATGGCCGGCCCGCGGGGGCCGGCTTGCCGCGGCGGGAGGGAGATCGCGCCATGGAGACCTTTGAGACAAGAAAGCTCGCGGCCGAGGCTTTCGGCACCTTCTGGCTGGTGCTCGGGGGATGCGGCGCGGCGGTGCTGGCGGCGGGCGAGCCCGGCGTCGGCATCGGCTGGCTCGGCGTCGCCTTCGCCTTCGGGCTCACGGTGCTGACGATGGCCTACGCGGTGGGCCCGATCTCGGGCGGGCACTTCAATCCCGCGGTCTCGGTCGGCCTCGCGGTCGCCGGGCGCTTTCCGTGGAAGCAGGTCGGGCCCTATGCGCTGGCGCAGACCGGCGGGGCGGTGGTCGCGGCCGTCGTGCTCTACGCGATCGTCGCGGGCCATGCGGGCGAGGCCGGCGTCGGCGGCTTCGCCTCCAACGGCTACGGCACGCTCTCGCCCGGCGGCTTCGGGCTCGGCGCGGCCGCCCTGACCGAGATCGTGATGACCCTCGCCTTCCTCGTGATCATCCTCGGCGCGACCTCGGAGAAGGCGCCGGCGGGCTTCGCGCCGATCGCCATCGGGCTCGGGCTCACGCTGATCCACCTGATCTCGATCCCGGTGACCAACACCTCCGTCAACCCGGCGCGCTCGACGGGCGTGGCGCTGTTCGCCGACACGGGCGCCCTCGGGCAGCTCTGGCTGTTCTGGGCGGCGCCGATCCTCGGGGCCGCGGCCGGCGGCACGCTCTGGCGCTGGCTCGGCGGCGAGCCGACGCCCGCGCTGCCGATCGGCCCCGGCGCGACGCCGGCGGCCTGAGCGGGGCCCGGCGGGGATGGCGGAGACCGCGGAGGAAATCGCGGCGGTTGCGGGGCCGGGCGGCGCGGCGCCCGATCTCGACGCCGCGCTGCTGGCCGCGCACGCGGCGGGCGACGGCGTGCGGCTGTCGCGGCTCTATGCCGAGGCGGCCGGCCAGGCGGCCGGGGAGGACGGCGCCGCGTTCTATCTCACGCACGCCTACGTCTTCGCGCTGGAGCAGGGGCTCGGCGAGGCCGACGCGCTCCACGCAAGGCTCCTCGCGCTCGGCCGCGAGGAGTGAGCCGGGGGCGGCCTCACTCCGGCGCGGGTTCGGGGGCCGGGGCGGCTGCGCTCTCCCGCGCCGCGCGCTGCCCGGCCTCGCCCTCCTCGGCGAGGCGGAAGCCCACCGCATAGCGGAAGACGTTGCGGGTGTAGATCACCGGCTCCCGGCTGATGACGCGCGCGGCCGCGATCTCCACGTTGTCGAACCAGACGTTCGGATCGGCTCCGTCGGCCTCGGCCCGCGCGCGCGCCTTCGCGATGTTCGCCGGCCCCGCGTTGTAGGCGGCGAGGGAGAACAGCACCCGGTCGAGCGGCGCGATCCCGGGATCGGAGAAATAGCGGTCGCGCAGGAAGCGGAGATACTTGACCCCCGCCTCGACATTCGGCCCGGCCTCGTGGATGTCGGGGATGGCGACATTGGGGTCCTTCGCCGTCGAGGGCAGGATCTGCATGATGCCGACCGCCCCCGCCCGCGAGCGCTTCGACTGGTCGAGCCGGCTCTCCTGGAAGCCCTGGGCGAGCACCATCGTCGGGTCGAAGCCGTAGGTCTCGGCGTGGCGCTCGGCGATCTCCGACACCTCCGCGAAGCTCTCGCGGGCGAGCGCGCCCGCGAGGTCGGCGAGGCGCTCGGCCTTCGCCGCGTAGCGCGTGTCGAGCATGTTGCCGAGCAGGGTGCCCGTCTTCACGACCCCGACGAACCCGTTCAGCGCCTCGCGGAGCTTCGGCGCGTCGTGGCGAAGCGCGAAGGCGATGGCGCCGTCCTCGTTCACCGCGAGGTCCTCGTGGATCGTGACGGAGCCGAGCACCGGCGCCCAGAGCGCGGCCTTGTGGCTGTCGACCACGATCGCGGGAACGATGCCCGCCTCGACCATCTCGAGGAGGTCGAAATCCTCCAGCGCGTCGTCGACCGCGGTGACCGGGATCGGCGTCCGCCCCTCGGCCGCGCGCGCGGCGTTGAGCGCCTCGACATGGGCCCAGTAGCTCGACGCCCGCCGCAGATGGAGGCCGACCGCGGCGAGGTCGTCGAGGCTCGCGATCTCGGGGGCCGCCGGGCCCGAGACGACGATCTCGTCGATGCCCGTCCGGATCGGGTCGGTGAAGGCGACGAACGCCTCGCGCTCCCCGGTCACGGTCAGGTTGGCGTCGATCATGTCGACGCGGCCCTCGATCAGGAACGGGATCATCCGGTCGCGCGGCAGCGGCAGAAGCGCGACCCGCACCGTCGCCCCGAGCGTCTCCTTGAGGTGCGTCTCGAGCTCGCGCGCGCGGTCGACCGCGATGCCCGTGAGCTCCCCGTCCTCGAACGCGACGGCGATCGGGTTGTGCGGCACGGCGACGCGGAGCACCCCGCGCTCGACGATCCGGTCGAGATCGACCGGCGCCGGAGCGAGCATCTCCTCGAGCAGGATCTCGGCCGCGCCGTCGCCGTCGGGCGCGGCCAACGGCCCGCCCGCCTGGGCGAGGGCGAGAAGCGCGAGAAGCAGGCCGGCGACGGATCTGGGGACGGTTCTCATGGCGATGTCTCGGGCGCGCGCCTTCCGAGCGCGACTCGGGCGCGTCGTGACAAGCCTAGCGCCGCCGTGTAACCGGAGCGCGACACGGGGCGCGGTGCGCGCGCGCGACGGCGGCCCAAGCCACGCTCGGGGAATGTCGCCAGGGAGCCGGCCATGCGTCACCGCGATCGCGCGCGCAGCCTCCTCCGCGGAGCCGTGGACATCATCCACCTCCTGCAGCTGCCGCTGTTCCTCGGCCTGCTGCTGGCGCTCGTCCTGTTCGGCGCGACCTTCTTCTGGTCGATCGTCGAGGGGGTGCTGAACGGCGACTTCCTCGACCGCAACGCCGCGATCCTGCTGGTGCTCGACCTGCTCGACATGGTCTTCATCGCCAACCTGATCGTCATGGTGATGGTCAGCGGCTACCAGGCGTATTTCTCGGGCTCGGTGGACCCGGACAACGACGACGACCTGGCCCGCCGCGACAGCTTCGCGCGGGTGAAGGCGCGGATCGCGGCGACGCTGGTGATCATCTCGGGGATCCACCTCGTGCACGAGCTCCTCGCCGACGAGGTGGCCTCGCCGCTCGACCTCGCCGTGCTGGCGGGGGTCCATCTCGTGCTGATCGCGACCGCGGCGGTGCTGGCGGTGCTCGCGCGGTTCGACGACGACCGCGGCCCCCGGGGTCGCGGCGGCCCGGCAAGCCCGGGAGAGCCCGGGGGGACGTGACATCTCGTCCCGGACGGGGTTTTGTCGGAAACGTCACGCGGGGCGACGCCTCTTGCACGACCCCGTGTCTCGCCCGCCGCTCTTATGAAGGCTCTGTCAACCGGGAGGTCGCCCATGCAGGACACCGCGCGCGTCGTCGTCATCGGAGGAGGCGTGGTCGGCTGCTCCGTGCTCTACCATCTCGCCCGCGCGGGCTGGACCGACGTCATGCTGCTCGAGCGATCGGAGCTGACGAGCGGCTCGACCTGGCACGCGGCCGGCGGCTGCCACACGATCAACGGCGATCCGAACGTC
>CAZWDE010000344.1:0-3617 GCA_964632555.1 uncultured Limibaculum sp. | reverse complement strand
CGAGGTGATCGTGACCGACCCCGAGACCGGGCGCGAGCTGCCCCGCGGCGAGATCGGCATGATCGAGGTGCGCGGGCCCAACGTCTTCAAGGGCTACTGGCGGATGCCGGAGAAGACCGCCGAGGAGCTGCGCCCCTCGGGCTTCTTCGTCACCGGCGATCTCGGGCGCTACGACGCGGACGGCTATCTCGCGATCGTCGGCCGGGCCAAGGACCTGATCATCTCGGGCGGCTTCAACGTCTACCCCAAGGAGGTCGAGACCGCGATCGACGCGATCGAGGGGGTGCTCGAGAGCGCGGTGATCGGCCTGCCGCACCCCGATTTCGGCGAGGCGGTGGCGGCGGTCGTGGTGCCCGAGGACAGCGCGCTGACCGAGGAGGCGGTGATCGCCGCGCTCGGCGACCGGCTCGCGCGGTTCAAGCAGCCGAAGCGCGTGTTCTTCGCCGAGGCGCTGCCGCGCAACACGATGGGCAAGGTGCAGAAGGCGGCGCTGCGCGACGCGCATGCCGGCGCGTTCGGCGCCGTGGAACGCGCTGGGTGACTCTCGCCCCGCGGAAAAGCCCGTATCTCGCCGTTGCGGCCCACGGTCTCCGGGGCTAAGAGATGCGGGTCTTTGCCGCACGGGCTCGGCGGCGGCGTCTCGGTTCCGATGGCGGCGCGATCGCCGGGTCGGGACGGCGCGCGGTGAACTGTGAGGGGCAGATGACGGATCACGAGACGACGACGCGGCCGACCCGCCGCGGTCTTCTGGCGGCGGGCGGCGCGGCCCTCGCCGCGCCGGCGATCGCGACGGCGCAGGGCCGGACCACGACCTGGCGCGTCCAGACCGCGTGGTCCGACGGCGTCGGGCTCCGCGTGTTCCAGGAGTGGTGCGCCTCGATCATCGAGAAGACCGGCGGCGAGCTCGCCTTCGAAGCCTACGACCCCTCGAGCGGCATCGGCGGCTTCGACATGTACGAGGCCGTGCAGGACGGCCGGCTCGAGGGCTGCAATCCCTTCACGCTCTATTCCGAGCGGATCTACAACGCGGGCGTCTTTCTCAGCTCCTACCCGATGGCGATGCGCGCGCCGCACGAGTTCGACACGTTCTATTTCGGTCTCGGCGGGCTCGAGATCGCGCGCGAGCTGCACGCGCGCTCGGGGCTCTTCTTCGTCGGCCCGATCCACCACGGGCCCAACATCATCCACTCCAAGCGGCCGATCTACCGGATCGACGACTTCCGCGGGCTGCGGATGCGCACGCCGGGCGGCATGGTCGCCGAGCTCTTCCAGGAGCTGGGCGCCGAGACCGTGGCGCTGCCCGGCGAGGAGATCTTCCCGGCCTTCGAGCGCGGCGAGATCGACTGCGCCGATTACGTGGGCCCCTCGATCAACTACGATCTCGGCTTCTCCTCGGTCACGCGCTTCATCTCGATGGGGCCGCCGGGATACATGTCGGTCTACCAGCCGGTCGACCTGATGGACCTCACGGTGCGGCTCGACGAGTGGCAGCGGCTCAGCCCGCAGATGAAGCTCTTCCTCGAGAACGAGGTCGCGGCCTATTCCAACCTCCACCACGCGGCGATCCAGCAGGCCGACCAGGAGGCCTGGGCCAAGTTCGAGGCCGACGGCACCACGGTGATCCGCCTCAGCCCGGCGGATGTCGACCTGATGACCAAGGTGGCCGTGCCGATCTGGGTGAAATACGCCAAGCGCGACCCCGACTCGCTCCGGATCTTCCGGATCCAGCTCGCCTACATGGCGTCGGGCTCGCTCGGCTATGTCGATCCGGCGATTGCCGAGGTCGTGCTCGCGGATCTCTGAGCCGTGGCGGGGGCGGCCGGGGCGGAGGCGGTCGGCGCCGGGCCCGAGCCGCTCCCCTCGCTCGCCGAGCTGCGCGCAGCCTATGCCGCGACCCGCGCGGCGACCGAGGAGACGCCGCTCCTGTCGGTGCCGGCGCTCGCGGCGCTGAGCGGCGCCGAGCGGGTCTACGTCAAGCCCGAGAGCCTGCAGTGGTCGGGCTCCTTCAAGGTGCGGGGCGCCTATTGGCGGCTGCTCCAGCTCGGGCCCGAGGCGCGGGCGCGCGGCGTGGTCGCCTACTCCTCGGGCAATTTCGCGCAGGGCCTCGCGGCCGCCGGCCAGCGGCTCGGCGTGCCGGTCACCATCGTCATGCCGGCCGACGCGCCGGCGGCCAAGCGCGCGGCCACGGCCGATTACGGGGCCGAGATCGTGCTTTCCGAGCACGGCGACCGCCCGCGCGAGGAGGTCGCCGCCGCCCTCGCGCGCGAGATCGCCGAGGCGCGCGGGCTGACGCTGCTCCACCCGTTCGACGACCCGGCGATCGTCGCGGGGCAGGCCGGCGCCGGGCTCGAGGCGATTGCCCAGCTCGCGCGCCGCTCCGAGGCGGTCGACCTCGTGCTCGCCTGCGTCGGCGGCGGGGGGCTGATCGGCGGCGTGGCGCTCGCCTTCCACCATCTCGCGCCGACGGCCGAGGTGATCGCGGTCGAGCCCGAGGGCTATGACGGGATGGGCGCCTCGCTCGCCGCGGGCGCGCGGATGCGCGTCGCCTCGGGGCGTGCGACGATCTGCGACGCGCTGCAGGCGACGATGCCGGGGGCCGCGCCCTTCGCGGCCGCGCGGGCGGCGGGTGTCCGAGGCGTGACGGTGGCCGATGCGGAGGTTCGCGCGGCGATGCGGCTCGCCTTCGAGCGGCTGAAGCTCGTGCTCGAGCCCTCGGGCGCGGTCGCGCTCGCGGGGCTCCTCGCGGGCCGCCCGCCGGCGGCGGGGCGGCGCGTGCTCGTCTATCTCACGGGCGGCAACGTCTCGCTCGAGGCGTTCCTCGGCCATCTCCGCGCCGGCTGAGCCGCGGCGCGGCCGGGGCCGGCTCGCGCGCGTTTTCGTTGCCGAGCCTGCCTGCTTGGCGTTAGAAACCTCGTCAGGGACGCAACGAGTCCCCGCAAGCCCTGCGTTCAGAAGGGCTTATGCCGCATAAGCCGGGCACCCGGGCCCGGACCGAGACAAGCGGCGCCGGGAGGCGCCCGAGCATCAGGGGAACCACATGACCGATCGACCGATCGCTTCCGCGAGCCGCCGCCGCCTGCTGCGCGCCGGCGCTCTCGGCGGGGCCGCCGCCCTCGCCGCGCCGGCCATCGCCACCGCCCAGGGCCAGACCACGACCTGGCGGGTCCAGACCTCCTGGCCCGGCGGCATCGGCCTCCAGATCTTCCGCGACTGGTGCGCCAGCATCGTGGAGAAGACCGGCGGCGAGCTCGCCTTCGAGCCCTTCGGCGCCAACGACGTCGTCGGCGACTTCCAGCTCTACGACGCCGTGAAGAACGGCGTGCTGGAGGCCGTCAATCCCTTCACCATCTACGTGCAGGGCATCATCCCGGCGGGCGTGTTCCTGAGCTCCTACCCGCTCGGCCTGCGCAACCCGCACGAATACGACACCTTCTACTACGGGCTCGGCGGGCTCGAGATCACCCGCGAGCTCTACGCGGCGCAGGGGATGTACTGGGTCGGCCCGATCCATCACGGCCCCAACATCATCCATTCCAAGGTGCCCATCCGCTCGGTCGACGACTTCGCCGGGCGCAAGATGCGCGCGCCGGGCGGCATGGTGGCGGAGCTCTTCTCCG
>CAZWDE010000343.1:0-3620 GCA_964632555.1 uncultured Limibaculum sp. | reverse complement strand
AGCGAGAAGCGCAGGAAGCCGTAGCCGCCCATCTTGAGGAGGATCGCCGCGAGGATCACCGAGCCCGCGGTGGGCGCCTGGACATGCGCGTCGGGCAGCCAGGTGTGCACCGGCCACATCGGCATCTTGACGGCGAAGCTCGCGAAGAAGGCGAGCCAGAGCAGCGTCTGCACCCCTCCGGGCACGGTGTAGCCCGCCACGTCGACCGGCGCTGCCGAGAAGCTGTGGATCAGCAGGCTCGGGATGTCGGTCGTGCCGGCGTCGTAGATCATGTAGACCATGGCGATCAGCATCAGCAGCGAGCCGAGCAGCGTGTAGAGAAAGAACTTGAACGCCGCGTAGATCCGCTCCTTGCCGCCCCAGATGCCGATGATCAGGAACATCGGGATCAGTCCGCCCTCGAAAAAGAGGTAGAACAGGATCATGTCGAGCGAGGTGAACACGCCGATGATCAGGGTCTCGAGCACGAGGAACGCGGCCATGTACTCCTTGACGCGAACCTCGACGGTCCAGGAGGCATAGATCGTCAGCGGGAAGAACGCGGTTGTCAGCAGCACGAAGGGCAGCGACAGGCCGTCGACCCCCATCTTGTAGGTGAGCCCGCCGATCCAGGCGCCCTCCTCGACCATCTGGAATTCGGGGTTCTGCGGGTCGAAGCCCGCCAGAACGGCGAGCGAGAGCACGAAGGTGGCCCCGGTCGCGAGCAGCGCGAGCCGCTTGGCGTTGAGCTGCGCCGCCGCGTCGTCGCCCCTCAGGAACAGGATCAGCGCCAGCGCCGCGATCGTCGGGAAGAAGGTGACCAGCGTGAGGAGGTTGGTGTCCATCATCACTCGGCCGCTCCCGAGATCGCGAACCAGGTGACGAGCGCCGCGACGCCGATCAGCATGACGAAGGCGTAGTGGAAGAGGTAGCCCGACTGCACGCGCCCGGCGAAGCGCGTCAGCGTCGGCACGGCCCCCATCGCGATGCCGTTGATCAGCCCGTCGATCGCCCGCCCGTCGCCGAGCTTCCAGAAGGTCCGCCCGATCCAGAGCGCCGGCCGCACGAAGACGAGGCGGTAAAGCTCGTCGAAATACCACTTGTTGAGGAGGAACAGATAGAGCCCCTCGTGCCGGCGCGCGAGTTCCGCCGGCAGATGCGGCGCCCTCACGTAGAAGAGCCACGCGAGGAACGTGCCGAAGAGCATGCAGGAGAACGGGAAGAACTTGGCGAGCGGCGGGATCTCGGCGGCGCGGTCGAGCACGGCGCCGCCGCCCTCGCGCTCGAGGATCAGCACCGACTGTCCCCAGTAGGCCTCCGCGTCGTGGGCGAGGAACTGGCCGTAGAACTCCATCCCCGCCAGCACCGCGCCGACCGCGAGCACGTAGAGCGGCAGCGCCATCACCCAGGGCGCGTCGTGCGCGTGCTCGTGCGCGTGGCGGTCGCCCCGCGGCTCGCCGTGGAAGGTGAGATAGATCAGCCGCCACGAGTAGAACGCCGTCGCCACCGCCGCGAAGGACAGGATGGCATAGGCGAGATAGCCCGCGCTGCCGCCATGGGCGTAGGTGGTCCAGATCACCACCTCCTTCGACACGAAGCCGGCGAAGCCGATCGGCGTCTCGAGGATGTAGAGGAACGGGATGCCGACGCCCGTGATCGCGAGCGTGCCGATCACCATGGTCCAGTAGGTCGCCGGCATCTTCGCCTTGAGCCCGCCCATGCGGAACATGTTCTGCTCGTGGTGCAGCCCGTGGATCACCGCGCCCGCGCCGAGGAACAGCAGCGCCTTGAAGAAGGCGTGGGTGTAGAGGTGGAACATCGCCGTCTTGTAGGCGCCGGCGCCCGCCGCCGCGAACATGTAGCCGAGCTGCGAACAGGTCGAATAGGCGATGACGCGCTTGATGTCCTGCTGCACGAGGCCGACCGATCCGGCGAAGAGCGCGGTGAGCGCGCCGATCACCATCACGAAGACCAGAGCGCCCTGGGCGTATTCGAAGACCGGCGACATCCGCGCGACGAGGAAGACGCCGGCGGTCACCATGGTCGCGGCGTGGATCAGCGCGGAGACCGGCGTCGGCCCCTCCATCGCGTCGGGCAGCCAGGTGTGCAGGAAGAGCTGCGCCGACTTGCCCATCGCCCCGATGAAGAGCAGCACCGCGACGAGCTCGACCGCGTTGACCTCGAGGCCGAGGAAGCCGACCGTCTGGGTCGCGAGGTCGGGCGCCGCGGCGAAGATGTCGTCGAGCTGCAGCGAGCCGGTCAGCGCGAAGAGCGCGAACATCCCGAGCAGGAAGCCGAAATCGCCCACCCGGTTGACGATGAAGGCCTTCATCGCCGCCGCGTTGGCCGAGGACTTCTTCCACCAGAACCCGATCAGCAGATAGGATGCGACGCCGACCCCCTCCCAACCGAAGAAGATCTGGACGAGATTGTCGCCCGTCACCAGCGCCAGCATGGTGAACGTGAAGAACGACAGATAGGCGAAGAAGCGCGGCTTGGCGTCGTCCTCCTCCATGTAGCCGATGGAGTAGAGATGCACGAGCGCCGAGATGCTGGTGACCACCACGAGCATCACCGTGGTCAGCCGGTCGACCCGAATGGCCCAGTCGACCGCCAGATCGCCCGACGCGAACCACTGGAACAGCACCACGCGGCTCGGCTCGGCGGGATCGAGCGTGAACTGCGCGATCCAGGAGAGCAGGCAGCAGACGAACAGGATGGCGGTCGGGATCACCATCGCCGCCCGCTCGCCGATCTGGCGGTGGAAGAAGCCGGCGATCACCGAGCCGAGGAGCGGCAGGAGCAGGATGGCGGTGTACACGGGGCCCTAGCCCTTCATCATGTTGATGTCGTCGACGTCGATCGTGCCGCGGTTGCGGAAGAAGCAGACGAGGATCGCGAGCCCGATCGCCGCCTCGGCGGCGGCGACCGTCAGCACGAAGAGGGTGAAGACCTGGCCCACCAGATCGCCGAGATGCGCCGAGAAGGCGACGAGATTGATGTTGACCGCGAGCAGCATCAGCTCGATCGACATCAGGATGACGATCACGTTCTTGCGGTTGAGAAAGATGCCGAAGATGCCCGTCACGAAGAGGAGCGCGGCCACCGTCAGATACGCCTCGAGGCCGACGCCCCCGATGAGCCCCTGCTCCATCGCCCCCTCCCTCAGATGCCCTGGCCGGGCTTGACGTCCCTCAGCTCGACCGATGCCTCGCGCGTCCGGTGGATCTGCGCCAGCACGTCCTGGCGCTTGATCCCCTCGCGGTGGCGGAGCGTGAGCACGATCGCGCCCACCATCGCGACGAGGAGGATCAGCCCCGCCGCCTGGAACATGTAGATGAACCGGTCGTAGAGGATGAGGCCGAGCGCGTGGGTGTTGGCCATCTCCTCGGGGGTCGGCATGGCGGCGGCGCGCGCGCGCGGCGCGGCGTCGGCCAGCACCCAGTGGCCGATCACGAGGCCGAGCTCGACGAGCAGGATCACCCCGATGGTCGCGCCCACCGGCAGATACTCCGCCACGCCGCGCTTCAGCTCGGCGAAATCGACGTCGAGCATCATCACGACGAAGAGGAACAGCACCGCCACCGCGCCGACATAGACGATCACGAGCAGCATCGCGACGAACTCGGCGCCGAGCAGCA
>CAZWDE010000342.1:0-3642 GCA_964632555.1 uncultured Limibaculum sp. | reverse complement strand
AGCCCCTCCCACGCCTTGATCCCGCCGAAGCAGAGCACGCTCTCGGTGCCGCCGGTCAGCGCCGCGTCGCAGGCGCCCGAGCGGACGAGGTGGAACGCCTGCCCGATCGCGTGGTTCGACGACGAGCAGGCGGTCGCCACCGACCAGGCCGGGCCCTTGAGCCCGTACTTCATCGACACCTGGGAGACCGGCGCGTTGGCCATCAGCCGCGGGATGATGAAGGGATGCACCCGGTTCTTCATCTCGTGATAGACGGCGTAGTAGTTCTCGTCCTGCGTGTGCAGCCCGCCCATCGCGGTCGCGATGATCGTCGCGGTCCGGAGGCCGAGCTCCTCGGTCACCTCGAGGCCCGATTGCGCCATCGCCTCGGCCGCCGCCCAGAGCGCCATCTGCGTCACGCGGTCGTAGAGCGACAGCTCCGAGCGGTCGAAATGCTCCGCGCCCTCGAAGCCCTTCGCCTCGGCCGCGATCTTGATCATCAGCCGCTCGGGGTCGATGCGCTCGATCGGGCCGATGCCCGCGCGCCCCTCGCGCAGGCCCGCGAAATGCGCCTCGCGCCCCGTGCCCAGCGCCGAGACGACGCCAAGCCCCGTCACCACCACGCGGCGCATCAGGCCCGGGCGCCCTTCTCCTCGAGGAGGCGCTTCACCCCGTCGACGATGGCGGCGAAGTTGGAGATCTTGAAGTCGGACTCCGACGGGTCGTTGGCGTTGTAGGGGATCGAGATGTCGAACGCCTCCTCGATGCCGAACACCACCTCGACCAGCGCCAGGCTGTCGAGCCCGAGATCGTCGGGCGTCGTCTCCGGCTTGATCTGGTCGGGCTCGACCAGCGCCTGCTCGGCGATGATCTGGGCGATGCGCTCGGCCACCTCGTCGCTCATGCCTCTCTCCTGTCCGCCACCAAGGCTTCCCTTACCAGACCGCCGCGGGCGGTACAGCCCCCGCTCAGAGACCGAGCCGGGCGCGCATCGCGCGCAACTCCTCGAGCATCCGCGGCAGGCGCTTCATCGCGAGGATCTGGCGATAGGCCTCCTCGCGCGGCACGGCCGGCACGCCCAGCATCACGCTCTTCGGCGGGATGTTGGCGCCGACGAGGCTGCCGCCCGCGAGCACGCTGTCCGACCCGATCTTCAGATTGTCGCCGACGCCCACCTTGCCGCCGAGCACCACCCGGTCGCCCACCTCGACCGACCCGGCGAGCCCGACCTGTCCGCAGATCAGGCAGAGCGCGCCGATGCGGCAGTTGTGGCCGATCTGGACGAGATTGTCGATCTTGGTGCCGTCGCCGATGCGCGTGGCCGACAGCGTCGCGCGGTCGATGCAGGCGCCGGCGCCGATCTCCACGTCGTCGCCGATCTCGACGGTGCCGAGCGAGGCGATGCGGCGGAGCGCCTCGGTCTCGCGGGCCTCGCGCGCCTGCCCCTTGGCCGCCTCGACGCGGCCGGGCTCGGGCGTCACGTAGGAGAAGCCGTCCGAGCCGATCACCGCGTTGGGGTGGAGGATGGCGCGCGCCCCGATCCGCACGCCGCGGGCGATCCGCACGCCCTCCAGCACCAGCGCGCCCGCCCCGATCCGCGCGCCGCGGCCGACGGTGACCTGCGCGGCGAGGCGCGAGCCCGCGCCGATCTCGGCGTCCGCGCCGATCACCGCGAAGGGGCCGACCGCCACGCCCTCGCCGAGCCGCGCCGAGGGGTCCACCACCGCGCTCGGATGGATGCCGTCGGCGATCTCCGAGGCCGGCGCGAAGGCGGCGTTGACCTCGGCGAGCGCCAGCCGCGCGCGGGGCGCGAAGAGCGCGGCCGCGAGCCCCAGCGCGCGCCAGTCGGCGCCCGGCCACAGCACCGCGGCGCGGGCCTGCCCGGCCGAGAGCGCCTCGGCGTATCTCGGGCTCATCGCCATGGCGAGATCGTCCGCGCCCGCCTCGCCGGGCTCGGCCGGACGCGCGATCTCGAGCGCGAGATCGCCCTCGGCCTCGAGCCCGGTCAGGCGCGCGATCTCGGCGATGCTGTGGGGCATGGGTGGGTCCGATCCGCCAGAACCGCGCCCTTCTATCCGCCGGCCGCGGCGCGACGCAAGCGCCGGCGCGCCAATTGCCTTTGGCCGCGGCGCCCGGGGCCGGCGGGCCGCGGGCGCGCCGGCCCGGCCACCGGCTCAGTCGAGCGCGAGATCGACCCCGGCCGCCGCGAGCGCGGCATAGACCCGCGCGTCGCGCCCGTAGACGTCGTCGCGGAACGCCTCGGTGCCGTCCGCCTCGACCCACGCGGTGCGGTAGGTGATGTGCACCGGGACATGCTCCCAGAGGTTCAGATACACCTCGGTGCCCCGCGCCAGCATGCGATCGAGGTAGCTCTCCGCGTCGTCGCGCTGCGCGGCGAGCAGCCGGCGGGCGAACTCGAAGGGCTCCTGCACGCGCACGCAGCCGTGCGAATAGGCCCGCCGGTCGCGCCGGAACAGGTGCTTTTGCGGCGTGTCGTGGAGATAGATCGCGTGCTCGTTGGGGAACATGAACTTCACCCGCCCGAGCGCGTTGCCGGGCCCCGGCCCCTGCTTGACACGCCCGGGAAAGCTGTCTGGCGTCACGAAGCTCCAGTCGATCAGGCTCGGGTCGGCGCCGACGAGGCGCATGTTCTTCCGGGCCAGGTAGCCCGGGTCCTCCTGCAGCTTGGGCAGGATCTCCTCGCGCGCGATCGAGGCGGGCACATGCCAGGTCGGGTTGACCACCATGTACTCCATCTCGTCGGAGAACTCGGGCGTGCGGTGGCGGCTCGCGGTGCCGACGACGACGCGCGAGGTGAACACCGGCTGTCCCGCCTCGACGAGGGCCATCTCGAAGCCGGCGAGATTGACCATGACGTGGCGCGCGCCGAGCTCGCGGTTGAGCCAGCGCATCCGCTCGAGGTTGACGGCGATCTGGCGCGCCCGCTCGTCCGGCGCGGTGTTGAGCGCGCCGCGCGTGGCCGGCCCGACCGCGCCGTCGACATTGAGCCCGTGGCGCGCCTGGAACCGCTCGACCGCCGTCTCGAGCGGCGCGTCGAACAGCCGGGGGTCGGCGGCCGCCTCGGAGAGGTCGGTCGTCACCTCGTTGGCCGCGACCAGCGTCACCGCGGCGTCGACCCCCTGCGCCGGCACGAGATCGCCGGTGGCGAGGAGCCGGCGGCGGAGCGTCTCCACCCGGTCCGAGCGGTCACCGAGGCGGAGCGTGGCGCCCTCGGGCAGGCCGCTCGCCCAGGCGGCCGAGCGCGCGAGACGGCGATAGGCGGCGAGCCGCTCCTGCAGCCGGCGATAGCCGGGATCGGCCGGCGCCAGCGCGGCGAGCGCCGCGGCCGGGTCTCCGGCCGACACGAGACGGCGGATCAGCGCCGCCGGCTCCGGGCGCTCGGGCCGCACGTGGAGTTCGCGGTCGACCCGCCGCGGCTCGAGAAGCCCCGAGCCGACGTCGCGGCCATACCGCAGATAGGCGCGCGTCATCGCGAGATCGAAGGCGGCGAGCGCCTCGGGCGTCGTCGCGGCGGCGCGCCGCTCGGCGAGCCCGGCCGCGTCGTAGCGCGCCGGCGGCAGCGCGTGCGCGCCCGCGTTGGCAAAGGCCGACAGCGCCGCCTCGGCCCGCGCGTCGCCCGCCGCACCGGACCAGAGCGCCGCC
>CAZWDE010000341.1:0-3642 GCA_964632555.1 uncultured Limibaculum sp. | reverse complement strand
CCATGGCCTCGGGGACGACATCGGCCGTAGAGGCCACCGCCCGGCTCACGCTCCGCGAGCGCACCGAACTGCTCGTCGACGACACCCGGTTCCGCACCGCCATCATGGGCGTGATCTTCTTCAACGCGGGCATCCTCGGCTTGCAGACCTCGCCCACCGCGATGCGGGTCGCGGGACCGGCGATCGACCTGATCGACGCGATCTGCCTCGGGATCTTCGTGGTCGAGATCAGCCTGAAGTTCTTCGCCTATGGCCGGCGGTTCTTCTCGCACGCCTGGAACATCTTCGATGCGGCGATCATCGCCATCTCGCTCGTGCCCTCCGGCGAGGGGCTGCAGGCGCTGCGCGCGCTGCGCCCGCTCCGGGTGCTGCGGATGGTCTCGATGGCCCCGACGCTGCGTCGCGTGGTGCAGGGGCTCATGGACTCGCTGCCCGGCATGGGCTCGGTCTTCATCCTGATGGCCATGATCTTCTACATCGGCGCGGTGATCGCGACCAAGCTCTACGGCGCGTCGCACCCGCAGTGGTTCGGCACCATCGGCGACAGCATCTACTCGCTCTTCCAGATCATGACGCTCGAGAGCTGGTCGATGGGGATCGTGCGCCCGGTGATGGAGGTGCACCCGCATGCGTGGCTGTTCTTCATCCCGTTCATCCTGATCACCACCTTCGCGGTCGCCAACCTGATCGTCGGCCTCGTGGTCAACTCGATGCACTCGGCGCATGACGAGATGATCGACGCCGCGACCGACGATCACCGGCTCAAGGTGATCGAGATGCTCGACCGGATCGAGCACCGCCTCGACCGGCTGGAGCGCAGCGTGGAGCGCGACGGCCCCTGAGCGGGCCCGACGCGTGGCGGGTTCCGGGCCGGGCCGATTTCCCGTATGCCGCGCGGGGGCGCGGGCCTGCGCCCGGCAGCAACGGGGGCCGACCATGACCTGGACCGTCTATCTCTCGGGCGAGATCCACACCGACTGGCGCGCCGAGATCGCCGAGGGCGCGGCGGCGCGGGGGCTCGACGTCGCCTTCTCCGCGCCGGTGACCGACCATGCCGCGTCCGACGACTGCGGCGCCGAGATCCTCGGCGCGGAACAGGACAAGTTCTGGCACGACCGCAAGGGGGCGGGCGTCAACGCGATCCGCACCCGCACCCTGCTCGAGCAGGCCGACATCGTGGTGGTCCGGTTCGGCGACAAGTACCGCCAGTGGAACGCCGCCTTCGAGGCGGGCTATGCCTCGGCGCTCGGCAAGCGGCTCGTGATCCTGCACGGGCCCGAGCACGCGCACGCGCTCAAGGAGGTCGACCAGGCCGCCGAGGCGGTCGCCGAGACGCCGGAGCAGGTGGTGCGCATCCTCGACTACGCGATCACCGGCCGGCTCTGAGCCATGCGCGCGCCGGTCACCTCCTACGCGGCCGGCGCGGTCGCGGTCGCCGCGACGCTCTGGATCCTCGCCGAGGCCCGCGGCGTTCTGGCGCCGCTCGTGATCGCGATCCTCGTCTGGTTCGTGCTCAACGCGCTCGCGGGGCTGGTGGCGCGGCTGAGCGGAGGGCGGCAGGACAGCCCCGGTCTCGCCGCGCGGGCGGTGGCGGCGCTCGCCGTGATCGGGGTGCTGATCGCGGTCTCGGTGATGGCCTCGAACAGCCTCGCGGGCTTTCGCGAGAACCTCCCCGACTACCAGCGCAACCTTCGCGAGATGGCCAACGCCGCGGCGGGCGCGGTCGGGCTCCGGAGCCCGCTCGGCCTCGAGCGGCTGTTCGAGAACATCTCGACCCGCGAGGTCGTGATCCAGGTGGCCGGCACCGCCGCGGGCTTCGCGAGCGGGCTCTTCGTCGTGCTCGTCTACGTGGTGTTCCTGTTCGCCGAGGCCGGCCGCGCGCCGGCCAAGCTCGCCGCGCTCGCCCCCGACCCCGAGCGCCATGCCGAGCTCTCCGCCCTGATCGCGCGCATCCGGACGGAGATCGAGACCTATCTCGGCGTGAAGGTGCTCGTCGGCCTCGCGCAGGCCCTGCCGAGCCTCCTGCTGCTGTCGCTGGTCGGGCTCGACGGCGCGGCGTTCTGGGCGGTCGTCGTCTTCTTCTCGAGCTTCGTGCCGACCGTCGGCTCGCTGATCGGCATCGTCTTCCCCTCGCTCGTCGCCGTCGTGCAGTTCGCGAGCCCCGTCCCGGTGGTCCTCACGATCGCCCTGCTCGCGGTGATCCAGGTCGCCGGCACGAATTTTCTCGAGCCGCGGCTGATGGGCAGCTCGCTCAATCTCAGCCCGCTCGTGATCCTGATCGCGATCTTCTCGGGCGGGGCGGTCTGGGGCATCACGGGCGCGCTCGTGGCCGTGCCGGCGCTCTCGATCGCCGTGATCGTCTTCGCGCGGATCCAGTCGATGCGCTCCGTCGCCGTGCTGCTGTCGAGCGACGGGCGGGTCTAGGCGCGGGGCGGGACCGGCGCGATCTCGGCGCGCTCGCCGGGCGCGAGCTCCGGCAATCGGGCGAGGATCGCGGCCGCCACCGCCTCGGGCCGGGCGAGGGCGGCGCGCGCCTCGCCCGGGTAGAAGCGCGCGCGCAGCGCCGTCGGCATCGGGGGCGGGATCGCCTCGGCCACCGTGACGCGCCCGCCGGCCTCCGCGGCCCAGGCGGCGAAGAGCGCCGACTGGGCGGCCTTCGCGGCGGCGTAGAGCCCGTGATAGGCGGGCACCCCGCCTCCGGGCGCGGGCGTGGTGCCCGGCGGGCGCGGACGGTCGCCGATCAGCACGGCGCGGGGCTCGCGTCCGCGGCGCAGCAGCGGGTCGAGGACGCGGATCAGCCGGTCGGTCGCGCGCGGGCCGACCGCGAGCGTCCGGTCGAGGTCCCGCGCCTCCGCGTTGCCGGCCGGGGCGAGCGCCGGGGCGGGCGCCACCGCGTGGACCCAGAGATCGAGCCGGCCGAAGCGTTCGAACAGCGCCGCGCCCAGCCTCTCGAGGCCGGCGTCGTCGGTCACGTCGAGCGGCACGAGCGTCGCGCGTCCGCCGGCCGCGCGCACCGCGTCGTCGAGCTCCTCGAGCGCGCCCTGCGTGCGCGCCAGCGCGCAGACATGGACGCCCGGCCCCGCGAGCCCGAGCGCGAGCGCGCGCCCGAGCCCCCGCGATGCGCCGGTCACGAGCGCCACCCGTGCGGTCCCGTCCATCGCAGTCCTCCCATCCACCGGCACGGCGCGCCCGGCTCCGGGGGCTAGCCGCGCCGGCGCCGCCGCGCAAGGCCGTCGGGCCGGGGCGGGCGCATCGCCGCGATGGACTTTCGCGGGACGACCGCCCATAGTGCGGGCGTTGTCCAGCCGAGGTCGCGCATGTCCGACGAGCATGATCCCGCCGAGGTCGCGTTCACCAATATCCGCGCCGCGATCCTCTCCCTCGCCACGATGAACGTCCTGCGCTCCCGCTTTCTGGCCGGTCTCGCCGATCGCAGCGGCGACCCGAGCGCCATGCTCGAGTCGCTCGGCCTGAGCGCGAACGACCGTCCCTCCGCGATCGCCGCGGGCATCGGCAGCGTGGCCTCGATGTCGACCCAGATGATCAACTGGAAGCCCAAGGAGGACGAGGACGACGACTGGGACGATGTTGACGACGACGACGACGACGACATGGATATGGACGACGACGACAGCGACGACG
>CAZWDE010000340.1:0-3644 GCA_964632555.1 uncultured Limibaculum sp. | reverse complement strand
TGCCCGACGAAGGCCATCACGAGATCGATCAGCCGCGCCGCCGACTGGCCGCGCGTCATGATGTCGGCGGCGAAGATGAACATCGGCACGGCGATCAGCGAGGCCGGCCGGATGCCCGCCATCAGCTGCTGCACCATCGTCTCCATCTGGCTGAAGCCGTTGAGCAGCGTGTAGAAGCCGACGAAGGCGCCGACGATGAGCGGGATCATCATCGGGAAGCCGAGCAGCAAGAGGACGACCATGATCGAGAAGATGGTGACGGCCACGGGTCCGGCTCCTCAGACTTCCTGCTCGTCGTCCTCGTAGCCCTCGAGCACCGAGGTCGAGAGGTAGATGTCGCGCTCGACGAGGTTCTTGACGGCGGTGAGGGCGTATTGCGTGCCGGTCATGAAGAAGCCGACCGGCACCCAGACGAGGGTGATCCAGACCGGGATCTGCAGCGCCGGCAGCACGCGGCCGCGGCTCGCCTGCGTCTCGATATAGCCGATCGAGAACCAGCAGAGCCCGAACATGAAGACCGCGGTCACGCTCGCGATCCCGATCATCAGGGCCTTGCGGGTGCGCGGCGGCAGCGCGTCGTAGATCGCCGACATGCGGATGTGCCGGCCCTGCCGCGCGGCGTAGCTGATGCCGGCGAAGGTGATCAGGATGATCAGGATCCGGTTCAGCTCCTCGGAGAAGAAGAGGCTCTGGCCGAAGGCGAAGCGGCCCACCACGTTGGCGATCGTGTTGAGCGCCATCAGCAGCACGCCGGTGGCGAGCAGCACGGCCTCGATCCGCGCGATCGCGAGATCGATCGTGCCGAGGATCCCCGGCAGCCCCGAGGTCGGGCGCGCGGGGGGCGCGGCGGCGCGCGCCCGCCCCCTTCCGGCGGCCGCGCCGTCGCCGGCCGCCGTCTCGCTGTCGTCCCGTGCGTCGTCGTTCACCGCGCCCCGCCTCCTGCGTGGATCGGAGAGCGGCCGGCCGCGGCCGGCGGCGTCTCCCTCGCCTCCAAGGGGCTCAGCTCTCGGGCGCCGTGGCCTCGAGATCCGCCTTCATCTGCTCGAGGATGCGCTGGCCGCTGTCCCCGGTCATCTCGGTGAAGCGCTGCTCGACCGTCTCGGCCGCTTGCTTGAACGGCTCGCGCTGCTCCTCGGAGAGCCGGATGACGTTCATCTCGGGCTTGGCCTCCTTGATCTTCTCGAGCGACTCCTCGCTGAGGCCGTCCTGGTAGTCCATGATGTAGTCGAAGGCGACGTCGATCGCGTTCTCGACCAGCTTCTGGTCCTCTTCCGACAGGCCGTCGTAGAAGGGCTTGTTGGCCATCACCGCCGTGGTGAAGACGTTGTGCCCGGCGAAGATGATGTGGTCGGTGACCTCGTACATCTTGGTCGACTCGACGAAGAAGAGCGGGTTTTCCTGGCCCTGGATGATGTCGGTCTGCATCGCGCCATAGACCTCGCCCCAGGGAAGCGGCGTGGGCGTCGCGCCGAAAGCCTGATAGCTCTCGACGAGCAGCGGGTTGGTCATGGTGCGGAACTTGACGCCGTCGAGGTCGCCCGGCCCCTGCACGGGCTCCTTGGTGGTCATCACGACCTCGCCCTCGGGGAACATCACCAGGAGTTCGAGCCCCTGCTCGGCGTAGAGCTCGGGGAACATCTCGTTGATCGCCTTCGACTCGCGGAAGAACCGCTCGAGATGGTCCTCGTCGGTCGGCAGCAGATAGGGCACGAAGAAGACCTGCGCCTCGGGGATCAGCGAGCCCGTGAAGCCCGGGCTCTGGTCGACGAACTGCAGGATGCCCGACTGCGCCTGCTCCATGATGTCGGCGGACTCGCCGAGGGTGCCGAAGGGAAACAGCTGGACCTCGTGGTCCGAGTTGGCCTCGATCTCCTCCTTGAACTTCTGGGCGAACTTGCCCTGCACCTCGTCGAGCGCCTCCTCGAAGGCGTAGCGCCAGGTGTCGGCGGCGGCGGAGGCCGCGCCGAGCGCGACAATGGCGGCGGCGCCCGCGAGGGCGCGGGAGAACGTGGTGGGCATTCGATCACTCCTTCCATTTGCGGCGACAGTGTCACGGGTTGGCCAACGACGGGTCCGCGGGCACGTTCCGGAATGCTGTCGCCGACCGCGTGGTCGGTCTCGTCCCGCCGGTCGGGCGGGCGGTGCGGGCCGGCGGCCCGCAGGGGATCGGAGCGCCGGAGCGCCCCGGACGGGGGCGCCACGCGAAGAGCGGCGCCGCGGGCAGCCGAGTTTTCGGGTGCCATCGGTTCATGCTCGGCCGGGCCGACATGCGAGTCAAACACTTTGTCGGCGATTCCCGGAAACATCGCGCTTTCGCCAGCCAAGACGCCCGGTCGTTTCGGGCGCTGCGGAATTTCGCGCGGACCGGCGTTCGCCGCGCCGGACCGGCCGGCAATCGCGGGAATTTCTGCCGACGACTTCGCGGCTTGCGGAAATGATTGACAGGCTCCCGGGGAGCGCGGAGGGTCCGCCGATGCCGGGCCCGATCCCTCTCGACGATCGAGATATCCGCATCCTCTCGGTGCTCAGCCGCGAGGGCCGGATCTCCAAGGCCGAGCTCGCCCGCCGGGTCAACCTCACGCCCACGCCCTGCTGGGAGCGGTTGAGGCGGCTCGAGGCGACGGGCCTCGTCCGGGCCTACCGCGCCGAGATCGAGCTGGCGCGCCTCGCCCCGCATGTCGTGGTCTTCGTCATGGTCGAGCTCGAGCGGCACCGCAACGAGAGCTTCCAGGCCTTCGAGCGGACCATCGCGCGCCATGACGAGGTGGTCGCGGCCTGGGCGATCGGCGGCGGCTTCGACTATCTCCTCCAGGTGATCACGCGCGACATCGACAGCTACCAGCGGCTGGTCGACGCCCTGCTCGACGCCCATCTCGGGATGCGGCGCTATTTCAGCTACATCGTGACCAAGGAGGCCAAGCGATGCGGGCCGCCGCCGCTGGCGGCGCTTCTTCGGGTGGAGGAGACGGACTGACCTGCCGCCGGGTCGCCATTCGGACGATCCGTCTGCCAAGGGCCCCGGATTCAGACGATTCGCCTGCCATCGCCGGCCCATTCTCGCCAACACCGGCAACACGGAGGAGGCGACCATGGAAAGCCGCGAGATCGAGAGCGACGCGCTGATGGCCCTGCTCGGCGACCGCGCGCTCTATCGCGGCTTCGCCTATGTGGGCGGTCGCTGGATCGCGGCGCGCGACGGCGCGGTTCTGTCGGTGACCAACCCGGCCGATGCCAGCCTGCTCGGGACGGTCGCCAAGCTCTCCGCGGCCGAGAGCGCCGCCGCCGTCGACGCCGCGCACGCCGCCTTCCCCGACTGGGCCACCGACCTGCCGCAGCGGCGGGCCGCGCTGCTCCGCCGCTGGTACGAGCTGATCCTGCACCACCGCGAGGATCTCGCGCGGATCATGACCTTCGAGCAGGGCAAGCCGCTCTCCGAGGCGCGCGGCGAGATCGCCTACGCCGCCTCCTTCGCCGAGTTCTACGCCGAGGAGGCGAAGCGGCCCAACATCGAGAGCGTGACCTCGCACCTGCCCGACGCCGAGGTCGAGCTCTGGCGCGAGCCCGTGGGGGTGGCCGCCCTGATCACGCCGTGGAACTTTCCCTCGGCGATGCTGACCCGCAAGGCCGGCGCGGCGCTCGCGGCG
>CAZWDE010000339.1:0-3676 GCA_964632555.1 uncultured Limibaculum sp. | reverse complement strand
AGGCGTCGGCGGCGCCGAGATCGAAGGCCCCGTCTGCCCCCGCCTCGCCGGGCGCCCGGGCCGCGGCCCGCGCCCGGAGCGCCGCCGCCTCGCGCTCGAGCCGGCGGGTCTCGGCCACGAGGGCGGCGAGCCGCCCCTCCTCCATCCGCCGGGCGGCGGCCAGCGCCGCCTGCAGGCGCGCGATGCCGGTCGGGCTCGTCATGCCGCCCGTGCCGCCCGCGCCCGCGCCCGCATCCGGTCGGCGAAGAGGATGGCGGCCGCGACGGCCTTGTAGTGCTCGGGCCGGATCTCGTGGCCGACGGCGACAAGCGCGTGCAGCGAGCGCGCGGTGGCCGGGTCCTCCCGAACCGGAACGCCGGCCCGCGCGGCGATCTCGCGGATCCTGAGCGCGACCTCGTCGACCCCCTTGGCGAGACAGCGGGGGGCCGAGCCGGGCGCCCGGTCCCAGGCCAGCGCCACGGCGACGTGGCTCGGGTTCGTCACCACCACGTCCGCCTTCGGCACGTCGAGCATCATCCGGTTGGTCGCGTTGGCGCGCGCGCGCTCGCGCCGCTCGGCGCGCAGCTGCGGGTCGCCTTCGGTCTGCCGGGTTTCCTCGCGCAGCTCCTGGTGGCTCATCCGGTTGCGCCGCGCGAAGTCGTGCGCCTGCCAGAGCAGGTCGAGCACCGCGACGGCGGCGGAGACGGCGAGCACCCCCGAGAGCATCACCGTGAGCTGACGGTCGAGCAGCGGGCCGAGCGCGCGGACCGGGGCACCCGCGGCGGCCGCGATCGCCGGCATTTCCCGTGCCACGGCCCAGTAGAGCACTCCCGCAACGGCGGCGACCTTGAGCGAGCTCTTGGCGAACTCGACAAGGCCGGTGAGCCCGTATTTCTGCCGGGCGTTGGCGATCGGGGATATGCGGCTCAGCTTCGGCGCGATCTTCTCGGGTGCCGGCACGATCGCGCGCTGCGCCAGCAGGAGGGCGAGCACCCCCGCCGCCGGCAGCGCCACCGCCGGCAGCGCCGCCCGGAGCACGCCGCCAAGCATCTCGGGCAGCGCGCCGCCGCCGCCCTGGCCGAGAATGTCCGCCGCCAGCGCCGCCGGATCCGCGAGGGCCGGGCGGAGCGCCTCCCCGAGGGCGACGGCCGACCACCCGCCGCCCAGAAGGAGCGCGGCCGTAAGGCCGACATAGGCGGCGAGGGTCTGCGCGTCCTGGCTGCGCGGCGCGTCGCCGCGGGCGCGCGCCTGCTCGAGCCGCCGCGGGGTCGCCTCGTGCGGCTTGTCGTGGACGCCCTCCTCCGCCTCCGCCATCAGCCGGGGCCCGCGAGCGGGTCGGCCAGCAGGCGGGCGGCGGCCTCGCCCCAGCGGGCGAAGATCGCCGGCAGCGCGAGCCAGAGCGTGACGAGCCCGAGGCCGACGAGCAGCGGCACGCCGATCAGCGCGACGAGCAGCTGCGGCATCGCGCGCGACAGCGCGCCGAGCGCGAGGTTGTAGGCGAAGCTGACCGCGATGAACGGGAAGGCGAGCGCCACGCCGGTCGCGAAGGTCTCGGCCATGCGGGCCACCGAGAGCTCGGCGAGGGCGGCGGGATCGGGCAGGCGCCCGAACGGCAGCACGTCGTAGAGCCCGGCGAGCGCGGCCACGGCCTCCACGTGCAGGCCGAGGCCCATCGCGATCACGATCCCGCCGAGCGCCAGGAAGGTCGCCATCGTCGGCTCGGCGTCCGCGCCCACCGGCGAGCCGAAGATGTGGCTGAGCGAGAGATGCATCGCCGCCGTGGTGCCCGCGATCTGGAGCATGAAGACGAGGAGGCGGAAGCCGAGGCCGATCGCGAGCCCGGCCAGCGCCTCGGCGGCCACCACGCGCAAAAGGCCCGCGGGGTGCTGCGGCGTCTCGGGCACGAGCGGGGCGATCAGCGGCGCGAGCAGAAGCGTGATCGCCAGCGCGGCGCCGAGCCGCACGCGCAGGGGCACGCCGCGCTCGCCGAGCCCGGGCAGCAGGAAGACGACGGCGCCGACCCGGGCGAAGATGCCCGCGGCGGTGAACACCGAGCGCTCGGCCGCGGCGAGGATCTCGGCGAGCGGCTCCATCAGGCGGTGCCGAGCAGCGCGAGTTCGGCGTGGCCGCCGATCTCGTCGAAGGAGAGCACCGGGTTGGCGATCCCCTTGGCCTGCAGCACGTGGCGCAGGAACCGCCGCCGCCGGGCCGAGGTGGCGATCGCGGGGAACTGCCCCTCCTCGGCGGCGCGGCGGATCACCGCCCCCACCGCCCCGGCGAGGCGGTTGAACTCGCCCGGCGGCAGCGCGGGATCGCCGCCCTCGCCCTCGTGCTCGGCGAAGAGGCTCTCCCATTCGGGGCCGAGCTGCACCAGCGGCAGCCGCCCGCGCGCGTCGCAGAGGCGCGCCACGATGTGGAAGGCGATCCGGCGGCGGATGTGCTCGACGATCTGCTCGGGCGGGAGGTTGGCCGCGCGCGCCTCCGCGGTCGCCTCGAGGATGAGCGGCAGGTTCCGGATCGAGACGCGCTCCTCGAGGAGCATCCGCAGCACGGCCTGCAGCAGATCGTGCGGCACCTTCTCGGGCACGAACTCGTCGACCAGCCGGCGGTTCTGCTCGGCGCGGGCCGGGTCCGAGGGGCTGGTGAAGGTCTCGATCAGCTTGCGGAGCGCGCGGCGGGTGAACAGCCGGCCGAAATTCGCCTGGATCGTCTCGAGCAGGTGGGTGGCCACCACCTCGCCCGGCGCGATCACCGGCAGGCCGAGCGCCGCCGCCTCGTCCTGGCGCGGCTCGGGGATCCAGCGCGCGGGCGCCCTGTAGACCGGTTCGAGCGTGTCCTCGCCCGGCACCGGCAGCGAACGGTCCGGCCGGGTGAGGACCAGCACCTTCCCGGGGCGCAGCGTCGCCGACGCCGCCTCGACCCCCTGGATCAGGATCGCGTAGCGCCCCGGCTCGAGGAGCGGGTCGTCCGTCAGCCGCACCTCGGGGATGACGAAGCCGTATTCGCTGGCGATGTGGCGGCGCATGTTGACGATCCGCCGCTCGAGGCCGGTGCCGGGCTCCATGATCGCGGCGATGAGCTGCGGCGAGAACCTCAGGTGGATCTCGTCG
The DNA here is from genome assembly GCA_964632555.1 of uncultured Limibaculum sp. Lineage (GTDB taxonomy): Bacteria > Pseudomonadota > Alphaproteobacteria > Rhodobacterales > Rhodobacteraceae > Thermohalobaculum. The sequence continues at coordinate 587 of CAZWDE010000339.1, read as the reverse complement.
ATGTCGAGCAGGTCGCCGATCGGGCGCGGCGCGGCGGCGGCCGCGGCCGCCGGCGCGGGCGGCGGGGCCGGGGGCTCGGCGCGGGCGCGCGCCGCGAGCAGCGCGGCGATGCCGAGCGCCGCGGCGCCCAGCATGAAGGGCGCGAAGGGCAGCCCCGGCACGAAGGCGAAGAGCGCCATCAGAGCCGCCACGGTGCCGAGCGCCGCCGGATAGCCGCCGAGCTGGTCGATCAGCGCCCGGTCGGCCGAGCCGGTGACCCCGCCCTTGGAGAGCAGGAGCGCCGCCGCGATCGAGGTGATGACCGACGGGATCTGGCTCACCAGCCCGTCGCCCACCGTGAGGATCGCATAGGTCTCGAGCGCGCCGGCGAAGGACAGCCCGTGCACGCCGAGGCCCATCGCGAGCCCGATCACGAGGTTGAGGAGCGTGATCAGCAGCCCGGCGATCGCGTCGCCCTTCACGAATTTCGACGCGCCGTCGAGCGAGCCGAAGAAGGTGGTCTCCTCCTGCTCGCGGCGGCGCCGCGCCTGCGCGGCCTTGTTTGAGATCGCGCCGGCGGCGATATCGGAGTCGATCGCCAGCTGCTT
>CAZWDE010000338.1:0-3690 GCA_964632555.1 uncultured Limibaculum sp. | reverse complement strand
AACCAGTGACCCCAGCGATGTGAACACTGTGCTCTACCAACTGAGCTAACCGCCCGCAGGATCGGCTTTGGCAGCCGCCGCGCCGGCTGTCAAGCGCCCCCGGGCCCGCCCGGGGCAGGGTGGTGACCCCGGCGGGATTCGAACCTGCGACCTACCGCTTAGGAGGCGGTTGCTCTATCCTGCTGAGCTACGGGGCCCCGCGGTTTGGGTACGGCACGGGGCCGCCGGGGTCAATCGGCGCCGGCCCGGACGCGCCCATCGGAGAGCGGCCATGGCTCTGCTGCGTTTCCTGCTCGCGCTTCTCGTGGCGGCCGCGCTCGCGGCCTGCGCCGGCGGCCCCGGGCCCGACGGCGCGCCGGCGACGCTGGCCGAGCGCGACCCGGACGACCAGCGGCTCGGCGCCGAGACCCATCCGAAGATCCTCGAGGCCTATGGCGGCGCCTATGACGACCCGGAGCTCGCCGCCTACGTGACCGGTCTCGGGCGGCGGATCGCGGCGGTCTCGGAGCAGCCGGACGCGCCCTGGACCTTCACCGTGCTCGACACGGCCGATGTCAACGCCTTCGCGCTGCCGGGCGGCTATGTCTACGTGACCCGCGGGCTCGTGGCGCTGGCGCAGGACGAGGCGGAGCTCGCCGGCGTGATCGGCCACGAGATCGGCCACGTCACCGCCGGGCATTCGGGCCTGCGCCAGGACCGCTCGACGCTGGCCTCGATCGGTCTTCTCGTCGGCAGCCTCGGCCTCGCGGTGATGGGCGTCGACCCGACGCTGGCGCGCGTCGCCACCGAGGGCGCGCAGATCGCGGCCGGCGGGGCGCTGGCGAGCTATTCGCGGGCCGACGAACTCGCGGCCGACAATCTGGGCGTGCGCTATCTCGCCCGCGCCGGCTACGATCCCTATGCGCAGGCCGACTTCATGGAACGGCTGGGCGCGCACGGGGCGCTCGAGGCACGGATCGCGGGGCGCACCTACGACCCCGCGGCGACCGGCTTTTTCGCGTCGCACCCGGCGACGGCGGAGCGCACGCGCGAGGCGATCCGGGTGGCCGAGGCGCAGGGCGCGGTGACCACGGCGGGCGCCGACCGGGGCCGCGACGCGCTGCTCGACGCGACCGACGGGCTCGTCTGGGGCCCGAGCGCGGCCGCGGGCGTGGTGCGCGGGCGGGCGTTCGTCCACCCGGCCGAGCGGGTCGCGCTGACCTTCCCGGAAGGCTTCACGGCCGAGACCGGGCGGAGCGGCGTGACCGCGTCGGGGCCGGGCGGCGCGCGGATGCTGCTGCAGACCGACGACGACCCGGGCGGGCCGCTCGACGAGATCGTGACGCGGCGCTGGGCGGCGGCCTTCGCGCGCCAGATGCCGACGGGCGAGCTGCAGGGGCCGAACCGCGCCGAGGCGGGCGGGCTCGAGGCGGCCGAGGCGCTGCTGCCGGTGGAGCTCTCGGGGCGGACCTATGCCGCGCATCTGACGGCGATCCGCCACCGCGGGCGCCTCTACCGCGTCACCGCCCTCGTGCCGCGCGACCGCCCGGAGCTCTACGAGCCGATGCGCGAGGCGGCGCTCGGCTTTCGCACCGTCACGGCCGAAGAGGCGGCCGCGGCGCGCCCGCTGCGTCTGGCGGTGGTGACGGTCCGGCCGGGCGACAGGGTCGCGGATCTGGCCGCCCGGATGCCGGTCGAGGCCTTGCCGGAGGCGCGGTTCCGCCTCCTGAACGGGCTCGGGCCGGAGGACGGGCTCCGGCCCGGGCAGCGTGTCAGGGTGATCCGCTGAGCCTCAGAGCGCCGCGGCGAGATCCGAGACCGCGGGACCGTGCACCGCCTCGAGCCGCTGGCGCATCTTGCGGAGCGCCTGCGCCTCGAGCTGGCGCACCCGCTCCTTCGACAGCCTCAGCTTGGTGCCGAGGCTCTCGAGCGTCTCGGGCTGGTCGGCCAGCTTGCGGGCGGCGATGATCATCTTCTCCCGCTCGGTGAGGGCCGAAAAGGCGTCCGAGAGCCAGCCGCGTGCGGTGCCGAGATCGCGGGTGCGCGACACGCTGTCCTCGGCGAGCGGCCCCTCGTCCTCGAGGGTCTCCACCCATTCGCGGCCGTCCTCGCCGGACTGCTGGGCGTTGAGCGAGAAGTCCGAGCCCGAGAGCCGGGCCTCCATCATCTCGACGTCGCGGAGCGGCACGCCGAGCTCCTGCGCCACCTCGCGGCGGATCTCGTCCGACGTGGGCGTGTCGCCCTCGGCCGACAGCTCGGCCTCGAGGCGGGCGCGCACCCGGCGCATGTTGAAGAACAGCGCCTTCTGCGACGAGGTCGAGCCGGTGCGCACCAGCGACCAGTTGCGCATCACGTAGTCCTGGATCGAGGCCTTGATCCACCACACCGCGTAGGTCGAGAAGCGCACGCCGCGGTCGGGGTCGAACTTCGAGGCCGCCTTCATCAGGCCGACGCTCGCCTCCTGCGTGAGGTCCGACATCGGCGCGCCGTAGCGGCGGTACTTCGCGGCCATCGAGATGGCGAGGCGCATATAGGCGCTGACGAGGCGGTGGAGCGCCTGCTCGTCGCCCTTGTCGCGCCAGGCCCGGGCGAGCGCGAGTTCCGTCTCCGCGTCGAGCAGTTCCGCCGACATGGCGATCCGCGCTACCGAGCTGTCCCCGCTCTGGAAGGTTGTGGTCATCGTCCGTCCCCTTCTGTCGCCGACCGCCCGTCCAGCAGTCTCATCCCATCTACGCGCCGCGTGGGCAAATGGATCACGCCGACCTGGGAGGGTATTCCACGTCCGTCAGGGTGAGGCCCTCGGGCGGGGCGACCGGCCCGCAGGCCGCGCGATCGCGCGAATCCAGCGCAAACTTGACCTTTTCGGGGCTCCAGCGCCCCGATCCGACCCGTTCGAGCGTGCCGACAAGGCTGCGCACCTGGTTGTGGAGGAAGCTGCGGGCCCCGAAGCGCAGCCGGATTTCCGGCCCCTCCGCCACGATCACGATTTCGTCAAGCGTCTTCACCGGCGAGGCGGCCTGGCACTGCGCCGAGCGGAAGGTCGTGAAATCGTGCCGCCCGGTCAGGTGGCGCGCGGCCGCGCGCATCGCCTCCGCGTCGAGCGGCTGCGCCACGCGCCAGGCGCGCCCGCGGTCGAGCGTGAGCGGGGCCCGGCGGCAGAGGATGCGGTAGCTGTAGCGGCGGAAGACCGCATCGAAGCGGGCGTGGAAGTCGGGCGCCGCGCGCTCGGCCGCGAGGATCGCCACGGGGTCGGGCTTCAGGTGCCAGTTGAGCGCCTCGGCGAGGCGGAAGGGGTCCCAGTCGCGCGCGGTGTCGGCATGCGCGACCTGCCCGCGGGCGTGCACGCCGGCATCGGTGCGCCCCGCGCCCTGCACGCTGTGGGACCCGGGCTCGATCGCCCCGAGCGCGGCCTCGATCGCCCCCTGCACCGATCGGCCCTCCTCCTGGCGCTGCCAGCCGACGAAGGGCCCGCCGTCGTATTCGATGAGGAGCTTGTAGCGCGGCATGCGCGCGCCCTGCCCGAGCGGCGCGCCCGCCGCAAGGCCTCAGCGCCCGCCCTCGCCGGCCCGGCCCGCCGGCCGGTCGCGCTGCCAGCCGCGCAGCGCCGAGAGCACGAGGCCCGCGGCGCGCGGCGCGGGGCGCGCCCGGCACGGCAGCGGCCGGCCGGCCTCGATCGCCGCGACGCCGCCCCGCGCCGTCAGCGCCGCGATC
>CAZWDE010000337.1:0-3699 GCA_964632555.1 uncultured Limibaculum sp. | reverse complement strand
CGGCGGTCCAGGGCTCGGCCATCGGCGGCAGGTGGGGCGCGAGCTTCGCCAGCACGGCCTCGGCGAGGCGGCGATAGGTGGTGATCTTGCCGCCGAAGACCGAGAGCAGCGGCGGCCCGTCGGTGTCGAGCGTCAGCACGTAGTCGCGCGTCGCCTTCTGCGCGGCCTTCGCCCCGTCGTCGTAGAGCGGGCGCACGCCCGCATAGCGCCAGACGATGTCGGCGGCGTCGACCGGCTCGGCGAAATACTCCGACGCGGCGCGGCAGAGATAGTCGGCCTCGGCGTCGGTGCAGCGGATCTCCTCGAGGTCGGACTGCTCGACATCGGTGGTGCCGATCAGGGTGAAGTCGTCCTCGTAGGGGATCGCGAAGACGATCCGGCCGTCCGCGTTCTGGAAGATGTAGGCGCGGTCGTGCTCGTAGAGCTTCCTCACCACGATGTGCGAGCCGCGCACGAGCCGGACCCTGGCGGCCGCGTTGCGCCCGAGGCGCCCGCGCAGCACCTCCTCGACCCAGGGCCCGGCGGCGTTCACCAGCGCGCGCGCCGTCTCGACCCGGCTCGCGCCGGTCGTCGTGTCGGTCACCGCGAGGCGCCAGAGCCCGCCGGCCCGCTCGGCCCGGTCGACCCGGGTCCGCGGGTGGATCGCGGCGCCCCGGTCGGCGGCGTCGCGCGCGTTGAGCACGACGAGCTGGCTGTCCTGCACCCAGGCGTCGGAATACTCGAAGCCGCGCACATAGGCGTCCTTGAGGGGCGCGCCGGCCGGGTCGCGGCGGAGATCGAGCGTGGCCGTGCCCGGCAGGATCTCGCGCCCGCCCAGATGGTCGTAGAGGAAGAGGCCGAGGCGCAGCATCCAGGCCGGCCGCAGCCCCCGGTGATGCGGCAGCACGAAGCGCAGCGGCCAGGCGATGTGCGGCATCGCGCGGATCAGGATCTCGCGCTCGATCAGGCTCTCGCGCACGAGGCGGAACGCCCAGTGCTCGAGATAGCGCAGGCCGCCGTGGAAGAGCTTGGTCGAGGCCGAGGAGGTGTGCTGCGCGAGGTCGTCCCGCTCGAAAAGCGCGACGCGCAAGCCCCGCCCCGCCGCGTCGCGGGCGATGCCGCACCCGTTGACGCCGCCGCCGATGATCGCGAGGTCCGCCGGGTCGTCGCTGTGCGTCATCGCGCTCTCCCTTCGCGCGAAGAGGTGACGCGGGGGTGGCGGGCTGTCAACGGCCGCGGCCATCGGCTATGGGAGACGCCGAGGAGGCCCCGGATGAGCGCAGACCTGCCGCCGATCACCGAGGAGAACCCGACCGCCCAGCCGACCGAGGACGACGCTTACGTCCGCGGGGTCTGGCACGTGGCGATGGCCGCGCGGAGCCTGAAGCGCGGGCAGATGGCGGCGCGCACCTTCTTCGGCGAGCCGATCCTCTTCGCCCGGCGCCGTGACGGCACGGTCTTCGCGCTCCGCGACCTCTGCCCGCATCGCGGCATCCCGCTCCGCTTCGGCCGGTTCGACGGCGAGACCGTGGGCTGCGCCTATCACGGCTGGCGCTTCGGGGGCGACGGGCGCTGCACGCTGATCCCCTCGCTGACCGAGGAGCAGGGGATCGACGTCTCGAAGATCCGCTGCGGCGCGTGGCCGGTGGCCGAGCGGCAGGGGCTGATCTGGATCTTCCTCGCCGACCCGGCCGTGCCGGCGGACCGGGAGCCGCCCGAGCCCTGGCCCTTTCCGGACATCGGGGAGCGCGCGCCGCAGGCCGACATCGCGCTGAGCTACGAGACCGATTTCGACAACGCCGCCTTCGGGATGATGGACCCCGCGCACATCGCCTTCGTCCACTCCGCCTGGTGGATGAAGCGCGACGAGACGACGCTCCGGCGCAAGGAGAAGCGCTTCGAGCCGGCCGAGCTCGGCTGGCGCATGGCCGAGCACCGGATCGCCAAGGTGACGCCGGCGCACCGGCTCCTCGGGCGCGACGTGCGCACCGAGATCACGCTCCGGCTTCCCGGCTTCCGCATCGAGCGGATCTGGGGCGAGCGGCACGCGATCCTCAACCTGCTCGCCATCACGCCGATCGACCGCCACCGCACGCAGATGTTCCAGGCGCTCTGGTGGACCATGCCGGGGCTCGACTGGCTGGCGCCGCTCGTGCGCTCCTTCGGGCGGCGGTTCCTCGCGCAGGACGGCGAGATCATCCTGAAGCAGAACGAGGGTCTGAAGCACCGCCCGCGCCAGATGCTGGTGGCCGACGCGGACGCGCAGATGTTCTGGTGGCTCCGCGTCAAGCGGGAGTGGCGGGCGCACCGCCACGAGGGGCGCGCGTTCCGTCACCCCGTGCAGGCGCGCACCCTCGTCTTCCGCAGCTGAGGGCGCGCGCCGGGGCTCAGGCCTCCCCGGTCGCGGGGTGGTGGAGGCGGTGGTAGAAGATCGGGTGCGTCGCGCGGCCCGCGAGCGCCTTGGCGCCGGCGAGGATCGCGAGGTCGATCAGCGGCTCGATCACGACCACCAGCATGTAGGACACGCCGAAGGAGCCGACATTGGCGACGTTCTCGGCGCCGAAGCCCTGACCGTAGAACGCCCAGAAGGCGACCCAGGCGACCACCCCGCCCTGATAGGCGACGGAGAGCGCCAGCACCTCGCGGTAGCCGACATCGACATAGGCCGTGTGCGGCGGGATGATCCGCTTGGCGAGCAGGCTGACCGCCCAGAGCGGCACGACGAGGGTGGTGACGTTGACCGCGTACATCGGCAGATCCGCCGGCGCGAAGAGCAGCCCCTGCAGCAGCAGCCCGCCGGCGAGGCCGAGCGCGGCCGGGCCCGCGCCGAAGACGAGGTAGAGCGTCGCGCCGAGGATGAAGTGCACCTCCGAGACGCCGACCGGGTAGTGCGGCAGCACCTCGAAGAAGCAGAACACCAGCGCCGTGGTCGCCGCCGTGCGGGCCGCGAGGGCGGCCGCGCCGCCGTCGCGCTGGATCGTGTCGTGGGCCATCTTGGCCGCGAGGCCGAAGGCCCCGGCGGCGGTCGCGTAGCTGAGGGCCATCTTGGCGCCGTCGACGACGCCCGGTTCGATATGCATCGGTCTCTCTCTCCGTGCCGCACCGCCCGTGCGGATGGGTTGCGTGGCCGCCGGCGCTCCGGCGGGCGATGGCAGGTCTCCTGGCTCGCGGCCCTCCGCGCCCCCCGCCTTCCCGGCCCGCGCGGGCCAGTGGCGCGATGGGAGGCGCGCGCCGCTCACAGTTGCGGGGGCAGCCACGGTCTCGGCCCCTGATGGGTACGCCTCACCGTGTTCCCTTTTCATCCGCCGCGCTTCCGCTTGGCGGAACCATCGTGCCGACCCTGCCGCACCGCTCGCCCGACGGCAAGTGTCAGGACCGCGCGACAGCGCCGCCGCCGCGTTTTCCGTTGACGCTGCCGGGGGGCGGGGCGGATAGTCGGCCAGGGTCGTAAGACGGCACGAACGCCCGCGACAGAGACCTTGGGGAGGAAGACCATGACACGGAGCCTTTGGGGTGCGTCCGCGCTCGCCGTGGCGCTCGCGCTCGGCACGGCCGCCGAGGCCGACATCGCCGCCGCCGAGCGCTGGATCGACGCGGAGTTCCAGCCCTCCGCGCTCACGCGCGAGGAGCAGATCGCCGAGATGCGGTGGTTCATCGACGCCGCCGAGCCGTTCCGCGGGATGGAGATCAACGTGCTCTCCGAGACGATCCCGACGCATT
>CAZWDE010000336.1:0-3743 GCA_964632555.1 uncultured Limibaculum sp. | reverse complement strand
GTACTGCATGTTGCCCTGGCACCAGCGGAGGTCGCGCTTGGTGAAGTCGGCGAGCGTCGGCGGGTTGTCCTCCCAGCTCTCGCCCTCGACCGGGATCACCCGCACCTCGTAGCCGGCGCGGCGCATCAGGGCGGCCTCGATCTGGTCGTGGGAGAGCACGGGCCCGCCGAGCGGCGGCTCGCCCGGCAGCGTCGGCAGCCGGCAGTGGCGGCGGAAGGCGCCCATGCGGATGAGCGCGTTGTGCCCCCAGTAGGGGCCGCAGTCGCCCTGCCACCAGGTCGCGCCCATGGTGTAGCTGCGCATGCCGTGGCGCATGCCGAACTGGAAGATGCGGGCGAAGGCGCTCGCGGCCGGGCTGCCGATCACGAGGCTCTGCAGGATGCCGATGCGCGGATGCGCCTCCATGATCCGCGCCATCCGCAGGATCGCCGCGCCCGACATCAGGCTGTCGCTGTCGAGCGGCAGGAAGAGATCGTAGTCGGGCCAGCAGCGGTTGACGAACTCGCGCAGGTTGCCGGCCTTGAAGCCCGTGTTCCGGGCGCGGCGGCGGTAGTGCGCCCGGGCGCCGCCGAGACGCCCGCGCAGGTCGGCGAAGAGCCGCTCCTCCTCGGCCGCCACCTCGGGGTCCGAGCTGTCCGAGAGCACGTGGATGTCGACGCGCCCGCCCTCGCCGGTGGCGTCGAGGCTCTCGCGCATCGCGACGAGGCGCTCGAAGGAGCGCGCCGGCGGCTCGTTGCGCAGGAACATCACGGCCGCGATGCGGCTGGTGACCGGCCGCTCCGTCTCGCCGGCGGCGAGGTGCGGCGCCACGAGGGCGAGCCCGTCGCGTCGGGCGTGCAGGAGCCAGACGCCGATCAGCGCGTTCCACACGCCCATCACGGTCCAGGGCGCGCCGACGAGGAAGCAGGCGAGGATCACCCCGTCGGCGATCGTCAGCCCGCCCGGCGCGAACACCGCCCAGAGCGTGGCGAAGAGCGCGGCGAGGCTCGCGACCGTGAGCGCGGCGACCGCCGCGCGCCGCCACGCCAGCGCGCGCTTCGACTGCAGCCCCGCGGGCGTCCGCAACGGGTCCTCGCGGCGGCGGCGCGGGAAGGGGATCGTCTGGCCGGCCGTCGCGAGGCTCTGGGCCGCGCGGCCGTCGGTCTGGCTGGGAACGCTCACGGGGCTCCTCCGATGCTGGACCGCGCCCCGGCGGGATGCCATGAGGGGCGGGGGAACGCGCGGCCCGCGGCGGGCGCGCTGGGGGCGGCATGACAACGGGCGACAGCGCCGAGGCGCTCTTCTACACGGCAGTGCAACGCGCGGAGATCCGCAGCGTTCCGCTGCCTCCGCTGGCGCCCGGCTGGGTCGAGATCCGGGCCACGCACGGCGCCCTCTCCCGCGGCACCGAGCGCCTCGTCTTCGAGGGGCGGGTTCCCGAAACCGAGTGGGCCCGCATGCGCGCGCCCCATCAGGAGGGAGCGTTTCCCTTCCCCGTCAAGTACGGCTATGCAACCGTCGGCGAGGTGGTGGCCGCCGAGGGCGCGGCGGCGCGCGCGCTTCTCGGCCGATCCGTCTTCGCGCTGCATCCCCACCAGACGCGGTTCCGCCTGCCGGCCGAGGCGGTGCGCCCGCTGCCCGCGGACGTGCCGCCCGGGCGCGCCGTGCTCGCGGCCAACGCCGAGACGGCGCTCAACGCCATCTGGGACGCCGAGCTCGCGCCCGGATCCCGTGTGGCGGTGGTCGGCGCCGGGCTGGTCGGCGCGCTGGTGGCGGGTCTGCTGTCGCGGCATCCGGATCTCGTCGTCACGCTGGCCGATGTTCTAGCGCCGCGCCGCAACATCGCCCGTGAATTTAATTTGACCTTCCGGCACCCGACGGAACTCCCGGACGATCACGTTGCCGCCATCCACAGCTCGGCCACCGCCGAGGGGCTCGCCGCGTCGCTCGGCTGCCTCGCCTTCGAGGGGCGCGTGATCGAGCTCTCGTGGTACGGCGACGCCCCCGTGCCGGTGCCGCTCGGCGGCGCCTTCCATTCGCGCCGGCTGCGCCTCGTCTCGAGCCAGGTGGGCCACGTGGCGCCCTCGCGGCGCGCCAGCACGAGCCGGGCCGGGCGCCTCGACGCCGCGCTCGCGGCGCTCGCCGATCCCCGCTTCGACACGCTGATCACCGAGGAAATCCCGTTCGCCGCGCTGCCGGAGGCCCTTCCCCGCTTGCTCGCGCCGGGCGCGCCGGGTATCGCCACGCGCATCTCGTATGCCTGAGGGGAGCCGCCCATGTACGCCGTCGAGGTCCGCGACCACGTGATGATCGCGCATTCGCTGCCCGCGGAGGCGTTCGGCCCGGCGCAGGGGCTGCACGGCGCGACCTACATCGTCGACGTCGCCTTCTTCCGCGAGGAGCTGACGGCGGATGCCATCGTCGTCGACATCGGACGGGCGCACGAGGCGCTCAAGGCCGCGCTCGCGCCGCTCAACTTCGCCAATCTCGACGCGCTCCCGCAATTCGACGGCAAGCTCACGACCACCGAGTTCCTGTGCCGCCACGTCTTCGACGCGATGGCGGACGCGGCGCGGGCGGGCGCGCTCGGCGCCGACGCCGCCGGGCTGTCCCGGCTGCGCGTGACCCTGCACGAGAGCCACGTCGCCCGGGCCTGGTTCGAGGCCCCGCTGTGAGGGACATGCGCGAGGCGCGACCGGCGGACGCCCCGGCGCTCGCCGCGCTCTTCGCGGTGCCCGGAGACCTCGCGACCCCGACCGGCGGCTATGCCTATGCCCGCCGCCTCCTGCGCGAGGCCGACGCGGCGGGACTGCGGCTCTGCCACTGGCCGCTGCCGGGCGGATTTCCCGACGCGCCGGCCGGTGCGATCGACGAGGCCGCGCGCCGGCTGGCGCTCGGGCCCGCGGGCTGGCCGATCCTCGTCGACGGGCTGGCGCTCGGCGCGCTGCCGCCGCGCGCCATCGCCGGCGCCTCGGGGCCGGTGGTCGCGCTCTGCCACCACCCGCTCGGGCTCGAGACCGGGCTCGCCGCGCGCGAGGCGGAGCGGCTGATCGCCTGCGAGCGGGCGGCGCTCGCGGCCTCGGCGGGCGTCGTGGCGACGAGCGCGACCACGGCCGAGCTTCTCGCCGAGCGGTTCGGCGTGCCCGGCGGGCGCATCCGCGTGGCCCGGCCCGGCACCGATCCGGCGCTGCTCCGCCCGCGGCCGCGGCGCGCCGGCGGCCCGGTCGAGCTCCTCTCGGTCGGCTCGCAGACGCCGCGCAAGGGCCACGACGTGCTCCTGCGCGCGCTCGGGCGGCTCGCGGCGCTCGACTGGCGGCTCGCGATCGTGGGCGCGGCCCCCGATCCCGCCGCGGCCGACGCGCTCCGCGCCCTCGCGGCCGAGCTCGGCCTTGCCGGGCGCGTGACCCTTGCCGGCCCCGAGCCCGCCGAGGCGCTCGCCGCGCGCTACGCGGCCGCCGATCTCTTCGCGCTCGCCTCGCGCTACGAGGGCTACGGCATGGCCTTCACGGAGGCGATGGCGGCGGGGCTTCCGGTCGTCGGCACGCGGGCCGGCGCGGTTCCCGAGGCGACGCTCGGCGCGGCGGCGCTGGTGGCGCCCGACGATGCGGCGGCGCTGGCCGAGGTCCTCGGCCCGCTGATCGCCGACCACGCGGCCCGCGCCGGGCTCGCGGCGCGCTGCCGGGAGGCGGCGGCGCGGCTGCCGCGCTGGGAGGACACGGCCCGCTTGGTGGCCGATGCGCTGGCCGCCGCCACCGGCCGCGTGC
>CAZWDE010000335.1:0-3763 GCA_964632555.1 uncultured Limibaculum sp. | reverse complement strand
GCCAGGACATCTTCATGTCGGGCTTCATCCTGCTCTTCGTCTCGGCGCTGACGCTCGTCGGGATGCTGATCTCGGACCTGCTGCTCGCGGTGCTCGACCCGCGCATCCGGCTCTCCGGCACGCGGAAGGGCGCCTGAGATGGACCAGCCCGACCGCTATGTGTGCCCGGATCCGTGGGATCCGCTCGAGAGCCGCCAGAGCCTCGAGCGCGCCGATCTCGACGCGCCGACCTGGCTCCTGGTCTGGCGCCGGTTCCGCCGGCACCGGCTCGGCGTGATCTGCCTGATCATCCTCGCGGTCGGCTACGCCATCCTGCCCTTCATCGAGATCTTCGCCCCCTACCTGCCCAACCGCTTCGACGAGAACCACGTCTACGCGCCGCCGCAGGGCCTCTATCTCTACCACGAGGGCGAGTATGTCGGGCTCCACACCTACCAGACGGCGACGGTCTACAACCGCGAGACCGGCCTCATCGACTACGTGACCGACTTCGACACGCCGATCCCGGTGCCGGTCTTCACCACCTGCGGCGCGCCCTATACCGGCGACATCATGGTGAACCCGCTGCTCGGCCTCTTCGACGCGCGGTTCCGCGTGATCTGCCCGCCCGAGGAGGGCACGCTGTTCCTGCTCGGCTCGGACCGGCTGGGCCGCGACGTCTTCAGCCGCATGGTCTACGGCGCGCGTCTCTCGATGACCATCGGGCTGATCGGCGTCGGCGTCAGCTTCGCCATCGGCATGATCCTCGGCGGCATGGCCGGCTATTTCGGCGGCTGGGTCGACGCGACCGTCAGCCGGATGATCGAGGTGTTCCGCTCGTTGCCGGAGCTGCCGATCTGGCTCGCGCTCTCGGCCGCCGTGCCGATCAACTGGGGGCCGATCACCGTCTTCGCGATCATCTCGGTGATCCTCGGGCTGCTCGACTGGCCGGGGCTCGCCCGCGCCATCCGCTCCAAGTTCCTCGCGCTCCGCGAGGAGGACTACGTGCAGGCGGCGGAGCTGATGGGCGCCTCGCCGACCCGCGTGATCGCGAGCCACATGATGCCCAACTTCATGAGCCACCTGATCGCCTCGGCGACGCTCTCGATCCCGGCGATGATCCTCGGCGAGACCGCGCTCTCCTTCCTCGGGCTCGGGCTGCGGCCGCCCGCCGTGTCGTGGGGGATGATGCTGAACGACGCGCTCAACCTGACCGCGGTCGAGATCTATCCGTGGCTCCTCTGGCCGATGGTGCCCGTGATCGTGGCGGTGCTCGCCTTCTCGTTCCTCGGCGACGCGCTCCGCGACGCGCTCGATCCCTATTCGTGATGTCGGCCATGGAACGTGCGGGCCGCTCGGGCCTTGATGGAGGACGGACCGCGGGCCGCACGGACCCTCACCCAGCCACGAGGAGGCGCACGATGATCGGACAGATATCCCGGACCCTGGCGCTCGCGGCGCTCGCGGGCGCCGTCGGCCTCGGCGCGGCGGCGCAGACCGGCGAGCCGGCCCCGCTGACCGAGACCGACCGGCCGACGGTCGACACCGGGGGGCCCGCCGGCACCGAGGACCGCCTCCGCAGCGCCGACGAGGCGGCGGCCGAGGCCGATCGCCTGCTGCGGGAGACCGATCCGGTCGAGGAGCCGATCGACACGCCGGATCTGCCGAGCCTCGATCCCTCGACGCCGGCCGAGATCGAGCGGGAGATCGACGAGGCGGTGCGCGAGGCCGACGACGCCGAGACGGACATCCGGGGCACGGTCGCCGGCGAGACCGAGCTCGAGCGAGAGGCGGTGGGCGACCCGGTCGATCCGCTCGGGCCCGGGGCGGGCGAGCCGGGCGCGCTTCCGGACTGACCGGGCCGGGCCGGCCTGTAACGACGCCTTCACGCAAGCGGTGTACATTGCCGCGGCGGTTGGCGGGGCTATGTGCTGTCAGGCCGGCCACCTGATACTATATCTTGACGATTTGCGGCGGGCTGGTAGCCTATTTCGTAGAGGTCGCGGGAGTCGAAGCATGTCGGAGCAGCGCCGTCCGATCGAGCTGGGCCGCTCGAGCCTCGGCACCCTGCCGCTCCGGGACGGCCAGGGGGTCGCCTACACCTTCACGGTCTATCCGGTGCGCGCCCTCGTCAGCGCGCGCGACGCGGTCTACGCCTTCTCGCGGCTCGAGGGGATCGCGCCGGTGCCGGTGCTGATCGACGCCGCCCACAGCCTCGCTTTGCGGCTGCGGGGGCACGAGCGGCTCGAGCAGGCGATCGGGCTCGGCGCCGTCCACCTCCTCGTGCACGTGCCGGAGCCCGACGATCCCGTGGGCCACCGCGAGGCCGCGGCCCGGCTCGCCGCCTTCCACCGCCCGGCGCTCAACCGCGGCCAGCCGCGCTTCCTGCCCTCGGCGCCGGACGGCAGCGCGGTGCCCGACGCCGCCGGCCAGCGCCCCCGCCCCTGATCGTCAGACGAGGCGGGACTGGGCGAGGGCCGCCCGGATGAAGTCGCGGAAGAGCGGGTGCGGCTCGAGCGGCTTCGACTTGAGCTCGGGGTGGAACTGCACGCCGACGAACCACGGGTGGTCCGGCAGCTCGACGATCTCCGGCAGCCGCCCGTCGGGCGACATCGCCGAGAAGCGCATCCCCGCCGCCTCCAGCCGCTCGCGATAGGCGGTCGACACCTCGTAGCGGTGGCGGTGGCGCTCGGAGATCCGCGTCGCCCCGTAGATCGCCGCGACGCGCGAGCCCTCCTCGAGCCACGCGTCGTAGGCGCCGAGGCGCATCGTGCCGCCCTTGTCGTCCTGCACCGTCCGCTTGATCGTGCGGTTGCCCTCGAGCCATTCCTTGAGGTGGTAGATCACCGGCTCGAAGCGGCGCGTGGCCCCGCCCGCCGCCGCCTCGATGTCGAACTCCTCCGAGCCCGCCGTCTCGATCCCGGCGAGGTTCCGCGCCGCCTCGATCACCGCCATCTGCATCCCGAGGCAGATGCCGAAATAGGGCACGTGCCGCTCGCGCGCGAACTGGGCCGCGCGGATCTTGCCCTCGGTGCCGCGCTCGCCGAAGCCGCCCGGCACGAGGATGCCGTTGAACCCCTCGAGATGCGGCGCCGGGTCCTCCCGCTCGAACACCTCGGCGTCGAGCCACTCGGTCTCGACCCGAACCCGGTTGGCGATGCCGCCATGGGTCAGCGCCTCGGCGATCGACTTGTAGGCGTCCTCGAGCTGGGTGTACTTGCCGACGATCGCGATCCGGACCGTCCCGTCGGGCCGGTGGATCGCGTCGACCACCGCCGCCCAGCGCGCGAGATTGGGGCGCGGCGCGGGGTGGATGCGGAAGGCGTCGAGCACCGCCTGGTCGAGCCCGACCTCGTGATAGCCGAGCGGCGCCTCGTAGATCGACTTCAGGTCCATCGCCGGGATCACCGCGTCGGCGCGCACATTGCAGAAGAGCGCGATCTTCTCGATGTCCTTCTGCGGGATCGCGTGCTCGGTGCGGCAGACGAGGACGTCGGGCGTGATGCCGATGGCGCGGAGCTCCTTCACCGAGTGCTGCGTCGGCTTCGTCTTGAGCTCGCGCGAGGCGGCGATCCAGGGCAGCAGCGTGAGGTGGACGAAGATGCACTGCCCGCGCGGGCGTCCCTGCGCGAACTGGCGGATCGCCTCGAAGAAGGGCAGCCCCTCGATGTCGCCCACCGTGCCGCCGATCTCGCAGAGCATGAAGTCGGCGTCGCCGGCGTCGGACAGGATTAATTCCTTGATGAGGTCGGTCACATGCGGGATGACCTGCTCGGTGCCGCCG
>CAZWDE010000334.1:0-3769 GCA_964632555.1 uncultured Limibaculum sp. | reverse complement strand
CCCGCCCGCTCGACGCGGGCGCCCGGGCCGCCGCACGACGACGCCGGAGGATCGGATGGAGACGGAGACCTGGATCGCCTTCGCGATCGCCTCGAGCGTGGTGCTGGCGATCCCCGGGCCGACGGTGATGCTGGTGGTCGCGCAGGCGCTCGCGCGGGGGCGCGGCACGGGCTGGTCGACGGTGCCGGGCGTCGTGCTGGGCGACGCGGTGGCGATGACGGTCTCGCTCGCCGGCGCCGGCGCGGTGCTCGCGGCCTCGGCGACGCTCTTCACGGCGCTCAAGCTCGCGGGCGCGGCCTATCTCGTCTGGCTCGGCGTGCGGCTCTGGCGCCACCCGCCCGACCGGCTCGCCGCCATGCCGGCGCGGCGCGGGCGGCTCTTCGCGCAGGCCTTCGTCGTGACCGCGCTCAACCCCAAGAGCATCGTCTTCTTCGTCGCCTTCGTGCCGCAGTTCGTCGACCCGGCGGCGCCGCTGCTGCCGCAGGTGGCGATCCTCGAGGCGACGTTCCTCGCCCTCGCCGCGGTCAACGTCGCGTTCTGGGCGGTCGGGGCGGGCACGCTCCGCCGGCGGATCGGCCGGCCCTCGGTGCTCCGCGCGCTCGGCCGCGCCGGCGGTGCGGCGCTCGTCGGCGCGGGGCTCCTCACCGCCGTCGCCCGCCGCGCCGCCTGAGCGCGGCCGCCGTTCAGGCGCCGCGCCCGGGGTCGCGCCGGGCGGGGCGGGTGGCGGCGCCGACCCGGCGCGCCTCGGCCGACTTCTTGCGGTAGACCGCGAGCAGCGCCTCGGCGTCGCGGGCGCTCTCGCGCGCCTCCGCGGGGTCGCAGTGGCGCACGCCCTCGCAATCGCGCCGGCGACGGTGGAGCGCGGTGGCGAGGAGCGCGAGCTCGCGTTCGAGCTGCGCGCGGCGGCGGCCGGCCTCGCCGGCCTGCGGGTCGGGCTCGCGGCCCACCGGCGCGCCGCTCCCGTCGGTCGTTGCATCCGTGCCGCCCCCGGCGGCGGCGCGCTCCGGCGGGCCCTCGAGCTGCGGCCATTCCGGCGGGTCGCCGAGGCCGAGCGCGAGGCGGGTCTTCGGGCCGGCGACGCCATCCGCGCGCAGGCCGTGCCAGATCTGGTAGGCGATCAGGGCGGTCTCGGTCGCGGGGCAGAACCGCCCGGTCACCTCGAGCGGCGGGGTCGCGCCCGCCTCGTTGAGCGCTTCCTGGAGGACTCGCACATCCTCCGAGGACTCGCCCCGGGCATAGCTGGTCATCCTCTGGCTCCATCGATTCCGTGGCGTGTCACCGATGGTTAACCAAATCGGGCACCCGTCGATGTGACTTTCGTCATAGGGCGGCTCAATGGGCCTCCGCCCAGCTCGCCCCGCGCCCTGCCTCGACGACGAGGGGCACCGCGAGCTTGACCGCCGGCTCGGCCGCCCCCTCCATCGCGCGCCGCACCACCTCGACGGTCTCGTCGGCCTCGGCCTCGGGCACCTCGAACAGCAGCTCGTCGTGCACCTGCAGCAGCATCCGCCCCGAGAGACCCGCCGCGGTCAGCGCGTCCGGGATGCGGATCATCGCGCGCCGGATCACGTCGGCCGCGGTGCCCTGGATCGGCGCGTTGATCGCCGCGCGCTCGGCGAAGCCCCGGCCCGGCCCCTTCTGGTTGATGCCCGGCGTGTGGATGCGCCGGCCGAACAGCGTCTCGACATACCCCGCCGCCCGCGCCCCGGTCTTCGTCGCCTCCATGTAGTCGCGGATGCCGGGGAACTTCTCGAAATAGGCGTTGATGAAGGCCTGCGCGTCCTCGCGCGGGATCCGCAGGTTGTTGGAGAGGCCGTAGGCCGAGATGCCGTAGATCACGCCGAAATTGATCGCCTTGGCCTGGCGGCGCACCATCGGGTCCATGCCCTCGACCGGCACGCCGAAGACCTCCGCGGCGGTCATCGCGTGGATGTCCTGCCCCTCGCGGAAGGCGCGCTTCAGCGCCTCGATGTCGGCGATGTGGGCGAGGATGCGGAGCTCGATCTGGCTGTAGTCGAGCGAGAGGATCACGTTGCCCGGCTCGGCCACGAAGGCGCGGCGGATCGCGCGGCCCTCCTCGGTGCGCACGGGGATGTTCTGGAGGTTGGGGTCGGTCGAGGCGAGCCGGCCGGTCGAGGTCGCGGCCATCGAGAAGGAGGTGTGCACCCGGCCCGTGTCGGGGTTCACGTGGCCGGGCAGCGCGTCGGTGTAGGTCGATTTGAGCTTCGAGACCTGCCGCCAGTCGAGCACGCGGGCGGGCAGGTCGTGGCCCTGCGCGGCGAGCTCCTCGAGCACCGAGGCGTCGGTCGAATAGGCCCCCGTCTTGCCCTTCCGGCCGCCCTGCAGCCCCATCTCGTCGAACAGGATCTCGCCGAGCTGCTTCGGGCTCGACACCTTGAACGCGCGGCCCGCGAGCTTCGTGATCTCCTCCTCGAGCTCGGCCATCTTCTGGGCGAAGCGCGAGGACTGGCGGGACAGCTCGTCGCCGTCGACCCGGATGCCGGCGCGCTCCATCTGCGCGAGCACCGGCACGAGCGGGCGCTCGAGCGTGTGGTAGACCGTCGAGACGCGCTCGGCGGCGAGCCGCGGGCGCAGCCGGTGCCAGAGCCGGAGCGTCACGTCGGCATCCTCGGCGGCGTAGGTCGCGGCCTTCGCCACCGGCACCCGGTCGAAGCGGATCTGGCTCTTGCCCGAGCCGATCAGCTCCTTGATCGGCATCGGCTTGTGCCCGAGATGGCGCTCGGAGAGCTCGTCCATCCCGTGCCCGCCGAGCCCCGAGTCGAGCGCGTAGGAGATCAGCATCGTGTCGTCGATCGGCGTGATCTCGACGCCGTAATTGGCGAAGACCTTGACGTCGTATTTGAGGTTCTGGCCGATCTTGAGGCAGGCGGGGTCGGCGAGCACCGGGCGGAGCGCCGCGAGCGCCTCCTCGAGCGGGATCTGCCCCTCGGCGCGCGCCGCGCCGCCCAGCAGATCGCCGTCGCCCTCCACATGCGCCACCGGCACATAGGCCGCGCGCCCCGGCGCGAGCGCGAGCGCGATCCCGACGATCTCCGCCGCCATCTCGTCGAGGCTGGTCGTCTCGAGGTCCACCGCGAGCCGCCCCTCGCGCGCCGCCTCGCCCGCCCAGGCCTCCAGCGTCGCGCGGTCGCGGATCACCTCGTAGGCGTCGAGGTCGAGTGCGGGCAGCGCGATCCGGGCGCCCGGCCCGGCGCCCCCGGCGCCCGGCCCGGTCCGGCCGGGGCTCGACGCCCCGGACGGGCCGCCCCCCTCGGCGGTCTCGCCCCGCGGCACCACCGGCGGCGGCTCGACGCCCAGCGCCTCCGCGATCCGGCTCGTCAGCGTCCGGAACTCCATCTCGGCGAGAAACGGGATCAGCCGGTCCGGGTCGGGCGTCTCGAGGCCGAAGGTCTCGATCCCCACCTCCACCGGCACGTCGCGCTTCAGCGTCACGAGATCGCGGCTCATGCGGATCTGGTCGGCCTTCTCGATCAGCGTCTGCCGCCGCTTCGGCTGGCGGATCTCGGGCGCCTTCTCGAGCAGCGTGTCGAGATCGCCGTAGTCGTGGATCAGCTGCGCGGCCGTCTTCACCCCGATGCCGGGCGCGCCGGGGATGTTGTCGATCGAGTCGCCCGCCAGCGCCTGCACGTCGATCACCTTCTCGGGCGGCACGCCGAACTTCGCCTCGACCTCCTCCGGCCCGATATCCGCCTTCTTCATCGGGTCGCGCAGCACGATCCCGCCGCCGACGAGCTGCATCAGGTCCTTG
>CAZWDE010000333.1:0-3780 GCA_964632555.1 uncultured Limibaculum sp. | reverse complement strand
CCGACGCGCAGGCCCCGCTCGCGGGCCTCGCCGAGCCGGCGCCGCCGCCCTGGACCGGTGCGGCGCCCGCCGGGCCCGACCGTGACCAGCCGACATCGACCCCGGCGGCCGAGGATCCGGCGCCCGACCGCCCGCTCGGCGCCGCCCGCGCGCAGGTGCACGCGACCTACATCCTCGCCGAGACGCCGGACGGGCTGGTGATCGTCGACCAGCACGCGGCCCATGAGCGCCTCGTCTACGAGCGGCTGAAGGCCGAGCGGGCGGCCGAGGGCGTGCGGCGCCAGACGCTGCTGATCCCGGCCGTCGTCGCGCTGGCGCCCGATCTCGCCGAGCGCGTGGTGGACGAGGCGGCGGCGCTCCGCGATCTCGGTCTCGAGGTCGAGCCCTTCGGGCCGGGCGCGGTCTGCCTCCGGGCGATGCCCGCGCTGCTCGGTCCGGCAGACCCCGAGGCGCTCCTCGCCGACATCGCCGACGAGATCGCCGAGACCGGCCGCGCGGAGGGGATCGCCCGGCGTCTCGACGCCGTGCTCGCCCGCATCGCCTGCCATGGCTCGGTGCGCGCCGGCCGGCGGCTCGGCCTCGCCGAGATGGACGCGCTGCTGCGCGCGATGGAGGCCACGCCGAACGCCGCGCAGTGCAATCACGGCCGGCCGACCGCCGTGACGCTCTCGCGCGCCGATCTCGAGCGTCTCTTCGAGCGGCGGTGACCGACACCGTGAGCGGCGGGGTCGACCTTGCGCTCGCCGCGGCGGCGCTGGCGGCGGCGGCGCTCCTCGGCGCGGCGCTCGCGCGCGCGGTCGCCCGGCCGCGTCCGAAGGGGCGCCACCGGATCGAGGCGCTCGCGGCCGGCCAGCAGCAGCGCGCGGGCGCCATCGCCCAGCTCGCCGAGGCGCAGCTCGCCGCGCAGGCGCGGCTGTCCGACAGCCTCGCGGCCCGGCTCGAACGCGCCGAGGGGCGCATGGGCGAGACGCTGGCGGCGAGCGCGCGGCGCACCGCCCACGGGCTCGGCGCGCTCGGCCGGCGGATCGCGGCGGTCGACCGGGCGCAGGACCGGATGCGCGCGCTCTCGGAGGATCTCGTCGGGCTCCAGCGCATCCTCGCCGACAAGCAGTCGCGCGGGCTCTTCGGCGAGATCCAGCTCCACGAGATCCTGCGCGCGGCGCTGCCCGCAGGCGCCTGGCGCGCGCAGCCCACGCTCTCGAACGGCCGCCGCCCGGACGCCGTCATCGCGCTCGCCGGGCCGCCGGGCGCGATCGCGGTCGACGCCAAGTTCCCGCTCGAGGCCTACCGCGCCCTCCTCGCGGCCGAGGACGCGACCGCCCGGCGCCGCGCCGAGGCCGCGCTGCGGACGGCGCTCGCCGGCCACATCCGCGACGTCGCCGAGCGCTACGTCCTGCCGGGCGAGACGGCGGACCAGGCGCTCCTCTTCGTGCCCTCCGAGGCGGTCTTCGCCGAGCTTCACGCGCGCTGCGCGGAGGCGCTCCGCGAGGGCTTCGCCCGGCGCGTGTGGGTGGTCGGGCCGACCACGCTGATGGCGGTGGTCTCGACGCTGCGGGGCGTGGCGCGCGATGCGCGGATCTCGGCCGAGGCCGCCGCGATCGGGCGCGAACTGGGCGTGTTGCGGGCCGAGATCGAGCGCATGGGAGAGGCGGCGGACACGCTGGAGCGCCATCTCGGGCGGGCGGGCGCCGCGATCGCGCCGCTGCGGCTGGCGCTCGGCCGCGCGCGGGACCGCGCGGCGGTTCTCGCCGACGGCGCGGCGGTGGCTCCGGCGGCGGGCGGTCAGTCCGCCGTGCCCGAGCCCGAGCCCGACAGCGTCTCGGCGCCCGCGACCGGCGCGAAGCCCTCGAACTCCGGCGGCCCGAGATAGAGGTCCTTGCTCCCGCCCGCCTGCGCGTGGGCGGCGCGGAACGCCTCCGAGCGGGTCCAGTCGCGGAACGCCGCCTCGGAGGTCCAGACGGAATGCGAGGCGTAGAGCGTGTGGTCCGCGCCCTCGGGCCCGCGCAACAGGCGAAACTCCCGGAAGCCGGGCACGCCGGCGAGATGGGTTTCGCGGCCGGTCCAGACCGCCTCGAACTCCGCCTCGCGGCCCTTGGCCACGCGGAACCGGTTCATCGCGATGTACATGGGGCACCTCCGTCGCGCGCCCGGCTGTCGGCGCAGCGGCAGAGATAAGCCCTCGGGCGCCGGGCGTCGAGCCGGCGTCACGGCCTGACCGCCGGCCGGCGCGACGCCCGAACCGGCATCCGCGCTGCGGGCGATCCCGCCCGGCCGCGGCGCCGGCGCCGGCCAGCCCGCAGCCCGGGTCCCAAGTTTTGGGATTCCTTGAACGGATTCGGGCCCACAAGCATCTGAACCGCGTCAGCCCCGTTGCCGGCCAAGCATCGCGAAGGTCCCCGGGCGAACAGGCGGCGGCATCCCGCCGGCCACCGACGCCCGATCGGCTTTGCCGACAACAATTGCACCGCCCGCGGGCGGTCCGGACTTGGAGATGAAAGAGATGATTTCGCTCGAAAGCCTGCAATTTCCGCTGCTCCTCGCGGTGTTCCTGTCGGTGACGGTCAACATCGTCCTGCCCGAGCGCGACCCCCCGGCGCCGTCCGAGGCCGCGCCGGTGCTCACCCTCGCCGATGTCGTGGCGGCGGCGGCGCCGGCCCGGGCCGAGGCGGCGCCCCGCCGGTTCGACCCCCCGGTGCTGCGCGTCGACGAGGGGCTCGGAGGACAGCTCGCGCTCATGGGTTCGGCCGAGCTCGAGCCCGTCTCGCCGGCGGTCCGCAACCCGGGCTCGACGGCCTGCCTGCGCTGCATCTGAGGGGCGCGCGGCGTCCGGCCACAACCTTGCGCCAACCGGGCGTCCGGCGAACGCATCTTGCGCGGCCCGCGCGTTTCGTTAGGGTGCGGCGCAGCAGCGCCAGCCGCAGGAGAGCCCGATGACCGACACCGCCCCGACCGATGCGGGCCCGAGCCGCGACCGCCCCTGGCTGTTCCGCACCTATGCGGGGCACTCGACGGCGGCGAAGTCGAACGCGCTCTACCGCACCAACCTCTCGAAGGGCCAGACCGGGCTCTCGATCGCCTTCGACCTGCCGACCCAGACGGGCTACGACAGCGACCATCCGCTCGCCCGCGGCGAGGTCGGCAAGGTGGGCGTGCCGATCGCGCATCTCGGCGACATGGAGACGCTGTTCGACCAGATCCCGCTCGAGCGGATGAACACCTCGATGACGATCAACGCCACGGCGGCCTGGCTGCTCGCGCTCTACATCGCGGTGGCGGAGCGTCAGGGGGCCGACACGCGCACGCTCACCGGCACGGTGCAGAACGACATCGTCAAGGAGTACCTCTCCCGCGGCACCTACATCTTCCCGCCCGAGCCCTCGCTCCGCCTGATCGGCGACGTCGCGACCTACTGCTTCCGCGAGGTGCCGAAGTGGAACCCGATGAACGTCTGCTCCTATCACCTGCAGGAGGCGGGGGCGACGCCCGAGCAGGAGCTGGCCTTCGCGCTCGCCACGGCCACGGCGGTGCTCGACGAGGTGCGCCCGCGCGTGGCGGCGGAGGAGTTCCCGCGCCTCGTCGGGCGGATCTCGTTCTTCGTCAACGCCGGCATCCGCTTCATCACCGAGTTGTGCAAGATGCGGGCCTTCACCGAGCTCTGGGACGAGATCCTGGCCAGCCGCTACGGGGTCGAGGACCCCAAGTACCGGCGCTTCCGCTATGGCGTCCAGGTCAACTCCCTCGGCCTCACCGAGCAGCAGCCGGAGAACAACGTCTACCGCA
>CAZWDE010000332.1:0-3814 GCA_964632555.1 uncultured Limibaculum sp. | reverse complement strand
GTACTCCTCGAGCGGCTCGCCCTTCACGGCGAAGACCGGCACGCCCGCCGCGGCGATCGCGGCCGCCGCGTGGTCCTGCGTCGAGAAGATGTTGCACGAGGCCCAGCGGCACTCGGCGCCGAGGGCGGTCAGCGTCTCGATCAGCACGGCCGTCTGCACGGTCATGTGGAGCGAACCGGCGATCCGGGCGCCCTTGAGCGGCTTCCGGCCGCCGAACTCCTCGCGGCAGGCGATCAGGCCGGGCATCTCGGTCTCGGCGATCTCGATCTCCTTGCGGCCGTAGTCCGCGAGGGCGATGTCCTTCACCACGTAATCGGCGGTCGCGGGCAGGTCTTCAGCGAGCGACATTCTCTCTCCTTTGTCTGGCGTGGCCGGTGCGCGGCGCGCGCTCACTCGGCGGCGAGCTTGTGGCCGAACTCGGCGGCGAGGATCGCGGCGAGGTCGGTGCGTTCCCAGCCGAAGCCGCCGTCGTCCTGCGCCGGCCGTCCGAAATGGCCGTAGGCGGCGGTGCGGGCGTAGACCGGGCGCTGGAGCCCCAGATGCTCGCGGATCCCGCGCGGCGTGAGGCGCACGGTGTCGCGCAGCGTGCGGCCGAGGCGGTCCTCGTCGACCTTGGCGGTGCCGAATGTCTCGACATAGACCGCCACGGGCTCCGGCACGCCGATCGCGTAGGCGAGCTGGATCAGGCATTTCTCGGCGAGGCCCGCGGCGACCACGTTCTTCGCCAGATAGCGCGCGGCGTAGGCGGCCGAGCGGTCGACCTTGGTCGGGTCCTTGCCGGAGAAGGCGCCGCCGCCATGGGGCGCCGCGCCGCCATAGGTGTCGACGATGATCTTGCGGCCCGTGAGCCCCGCGTCGCCGTCCGGGCCGCCGATCACGAACCGCCCCGTCGGATTGACGTAGAGACGGTCGTCCGGGCAGCTCCAGCCCTCGAGCGCCGCGCGGGTGACGTAGGGCTTCACCATCTCCCGCACCTCGTCCTGCGTGACGCTCTCGACGTGCTGGGTGGAGACGACCACGGCGTCGAGCCCCACCGGCTTGCCCGCCTCGTAGCGCAGCGTCACCTGGCTTTTCGCGTCCGGCCCGAAGCGCGGCTCGGCGCCCGACTTCCGGTCCTCGGCCATGAGGCGCAGGATGCGGTGCGCGAACTGGATCGGCGCGGGCATCAGCTCCTCGGTCTCGTCGCAGGCATAGCCGAACATGATGCCCTGATCGCCGGCGCCTTCCTCGCCCTTGTCCCCCTCGTCGACGCCCATGGCGATGTCGGCGGACTGCTGGTGCAGGCGGTTGACGATCTCGACGGTGCGCCAGTCGAAGCCCTGCTGCTCGTAACCGATGTCGCGGATCGCGTTCCGCGCGATGTCCTCGACCTCCTTCAGCACGCTCTCGGGGCCGCGCACCTCGCCCGCGATCGTCACGTGATCGGTGGTCGCGAGCGTCTCGCAGGCGACGCGGGCCTGCGGGTCTGCGGCGAGGAAGGCGTCGAGCACGGCGTCCGAGATCCGGTCGCAGACCTTGTCCGGGTGCCCCTCGGACACCGACTCGCTCGTGAAAAGCCAGCTCTTGCTCATGGGTGGGGTCCTCCTGTCCCTCTGCGATTGTCGGTCCGGTCCGCCGCGCGGCCGTCCGCCGCGCCTATTCGGCCGCGACCCGCGCGCGGGCCGCGCCCGGCTCGTAGGCGAGGCTCGGCGCGAGCCAGGTCTCGGCCTCCTCCACCGTCATGCCCTTGCGGGCGGCGTAGTCCTCGATCTGGTCGCGCCCGATCCGGCCCACGCCGAAATAGGCGGCCTCGGGGTGGGCGAAGTAGAGACCCGAGACGGCGGCCGCGGGCCACATCGCGCAGCTCTCGGTAAGGCTGAGCCCGGCGTTGCGCTCGGCCTCGAGCAGCCGGAAGAGCGTGCGCTTCTCCGTGTGGTCCGGGCAGGCGGGGTAGCCCGGCGCCGGGCGGATGCCGCGATAGCGCTCGGCGATCAGGTCCGCGCCGGAGAGCGCCTCCTCGGGCGCATAGCCCCAGAGCTCGCGGCGCACCTCGGCGTGCATCCATTCCGCCATCGCCTCGGCGAGGCGGTCCGCGAGCGCCTGCACGAGGATGGCGTCGTAGTCGTTCCCCTCGCGCTTCAGCCGGTCGGCGATCGCGTGCACCTCGGCCCCCGCGGTGACCGCGAAGCCGCCGACCCAGTCGGGCGTGCCCTCGGGCGCCACGAAATCGGCGAGGCAGAGGCTCGGCCGGTCCTTCGATTTCTGGCCCTGCTGGCGCAACATGCGGAAGACCGCCGCCTCGCGCGTGCGGGCCTCGTCGGCCCACACGACGACGTCGTCGCCCGCCGCGTTGGCCGGCCAGAGGCCGACGACGGCGCGGGGGTGGAACCACCGCTCCTCGGCGATCCGGGCGAGCATCGCGGTCGCCGCGTCGTGCAGCTCGCGCGCGGTCGGGCCCTTCTCCGGATCGTCGAGGATTTCCGGGAACCGGCCCTTGAGCTCCCAGGTCCAGAAGAAGGGCGTCCAGTCGATGAAGGGCACGAGGTCGTCGACGCGGATCTGGTCGAAGACGTGGAGACCCGGGGCGAGCGGACGCTCGGGCGCGTGGTCGCCGAAGGCGAAGCGGTTCGCGCGCGCCTCGGCGAGCGGCACCGTCGGACGCTCCGCGCGGTCGGCCCGGCCCTCGCGCAGCGCGTCGTACTCGGCCCGCACATCGGACAGGAACCGGGGCTTGCGCTCCCGAGAGAGCAGGCGGCTGACCACGCCCACGGCCTTCGAGGCGTCGTCGACATGGACCACGCCCTCCGCGTATTCGGGCGCGATCTTGAGCGCGGTGTGCTTCTTCGAGGTGGTGGCGCCGCCGATCAGGAGCGGCACGTCGAGCCCGGCGCGCGCCATCTCGCGCGCGACCTCGACCATGCGGTCGAGCGAGGGCGTGATGAGGCCCGAGAGCCCGATCACGTCGACCTTCTCTTCCTTGGCCTTGGCGATGATGTCCTCCGTCGGCACCATCACGCCCATGTCGACCACGTCGTAGTTGTTGCACTGCAGCACGACGCCGACGATGTTCTTGCCGATGTCGTGGACGTCGCCCTTCACCGTCGCCATCAGGATCTTGCCCTTGGCCGAGGTGTCGCCCGCCTGCTTCTTCTCCTCCTCCATGAAGGGGATGAGATGGCCGACGGCGGTCTTCATCACGCGGGCGGACTTCACGACCTGCGGCAGGAACATCTTGCCGGCGCCGAAGAGGTCGCCGACCACGTTCATGCCGTCCATCAGCGGCCCCTCGATCACGTGGAGCGGTCGCTCGGCCCGCTGCCGGGCCTCCTCGGTGTCCTCGATCACGAAGTCGGTGATGCCGTGGACGAGGGCGTGCGAGAGCCGCGCCTCGACCGGCTGCTCGCGCCATTTGGGGTCGGACTTCTTCTGCGCCTCGCCCGAGCCGCGATAGCGGTCGGCGATGGCGAGCAGCCGTTCGGTCGCGTCGGATCGGCGGTTGAGCAGCACGTCCTCGACATGCTCGCGCAGTTCCGCGGGGATGTCGTCGTAGACCGTGATCTGCCCGGCGTTGAGGATCGCCATGTCGAGGCCCGCGCGGATCCCGTGATAGAGGAAGGCCGAGTGCATCGCCTCGCGCACCGGGGTGTTGCCCCGGAACGAGAACGAGACGTTGGAGAGCCCGCCCGAGACGCTGGCGTGCGGCAGCCGCTCCTTGATCATCCGCGTCGCCTCGAAGAACGCGACCGCGTAGTCGTCATGCGCCTCGATGCCGGTCGCGACCGCGAAGATGTTGGGGTCGAAGATGATGTCTTCGGGTGCGAAACCGACCTCATCG
>CAZWDE010000331.1:0-3822 GCA_964632555.1 uncultured Limibaculum sp. | reverse complement strand
AGATGCCGTTGCGCTCCTCGATCGGCACGAGATCGGTGCGCAGATACTCCCAGCCCTCGGCCGCCTCGGCCCGGATCAGGTCCTCCATGGCGGCGGCGACCCGGTCGGCCGCGGTCTTGCAGCCCTTCCGCCGCTTGCCCCGCTCCGGTCCGCCGACCGCCTTGTACTCGAAGTCCATGCCTTCCTCCGGCCACAGTCGCCGCGCGAGGGCGGCTCTCGAATCGCTGCCGAGACCCCTGTGCCGAGACACCATGCCCGCGCGCGAAACTCAACCGAGAGGCGTGGCGGGGGTCTGGCCCCGCAGGCGCCGAGACGTTACCACCGGAGAGTGCCGGAGAGGGAGCCCGCCATGCCATCGCCGATCCGCCGCCTCGCCCTTGCCGCCGCGCTCGCCGTGGCCGTGCCGCCCTCGGCGAGCGGGCAGGGCGGGGTGCTCGCGGGCTGCGCCGATCCGAGCCTGCCGCCGCGCGACAGCCTGACCCTCTGCCAGCGCGCGCTGCGCGACCCGCATCTCTCGCCCGACCAGCGCGCGGCGGTGCTCGTCAATCTGGGCGTCGCGCAGGCCGCGGTCGGCAGCCACGCGGACGCCGAGCGCTCCTTCGGCCTCGCGATCGCGACGGATCCCGGGATGACGCTGGCCTATGCCAACCGGGCGCGCTCGCGCCTCGCGCTCGGCCGCTTCGAGGAGGCCATCGCGGATTTCGACGAGGCCGCCCGCCGGTCGCCCGGCGACGCGGAGATCTGGCTCGGGCGCGGCGGGGCGCTTCTGCGCGCGGGCGCGGCGCGCGCCGCGATCACCGACCTCACCCGCGCGATCGAGATCGATCCCGAGCTCGACGCCGCCTATTTCAACCGCGGCGTGGCCCGGCTGATGACCGGCGAGACCGAGGCGGCGGAGGACGACTTCTCCACCGTGATCGCGCGCGCGCCCGAGGATGCCGGCGCCTTTCTCAACCGGGGCCGCGCCCGCGCCGAGCACGCGCCCGAGCGGGCGCGCGGCGATTTCGACCGGGCGATCGCGCTCGACCCGGAATGGGCGGGCGCATTTTTCGCGCGCGGGCTCTTTCTCGACCGCCGCGGCGCGCGGGACGCCGCCGAGGCCGATTTCCGACGCGCCTACGAGCTCGGTCACCGCGATCCGTGGCTGCTCGAGCGGCTCGGCCTGCTCGGCGACCGCTAGGGCGCGAGGATCGCGACCGGCGCGGCGCGGGCGGCGTCGGGGTCGCGCGCGAAGGCGAGCAGAACCTCCGGGTAGAGGCGGTGCTCGAGCGCGAGCACCCGGGCGTCGAGCGCGCTCTCGGTCTCGCCCGGGCGCACGGCGAGCGCCGCCTGGCCGAGGATCGGGCCGGCGTCGAGCTCCTCCACCACCTCGTGCACCGTGCAGCCGTGGATCGCCACCCGCGCCGCGAGCGCGCGCGCGTGGGTGTCGAGCCCGCGGAAGGCGGGCAGCAGCGAGGGGTGGATGTTGAGCATCCGCCCCGCCCACGGCCCGGTCAGCGCCGCCGTCATGATCCGCAGGAACCCGGCGCAGGCGACGATCTCCACACCCGCCGCGCGCAGCCGCGCGTCGACCGCCGCGTCGAACGCCTCGCGGCTCGGAAACGCCCGGTCGTCGACCGTCTCGGCCGGCACCCCCTCGGCCTCGGCGCGCGCGAGCCCGCCGGCCTCGGGACGGTTCGAGATCACGAGCGCCGGATGCGCCGGCGCGCCGGGGCCGCGCATCGCCGCGACCAGCGCCGCCATGTTGGAGCCGCGCCCGGAGATCAGGATGCCGACGGGCACGCTCACCGGAGACGGCCCCGGAGCCGCAGGCCGTCGCCCGCGACGACCCGCCCGATCCGAACCGTCCGCTCGCCCCCGGCCTCGAGCGCGGCGCGCACCGCCGTCTCGGCCTCGGGCGCGACGACCGCGACCATCCCGATCCCGCAATTGAAGGCCCGCAGCATCTCCGCCTCGGCGATGCCGCCCGTCTCGGCCAGCCAGCGGAACACCGGGGGCAGGGTCCAGGCGCCGAGATCGACCTCGGCGCCGAGGCCTTCCGGCAGCACCCGCGGCAGGTTCTCGGGCAGACCGCCGCCGGTGATGTGGGCGAGCGCCCGCACACCGCCCGTCCGGATCGCCGAAAGCGCCGCGGGCACGTAGATGCGGGTGGGATCGAGCAGCGCCTCGCCGAGCGTGACCGCCGTCCCGTCGGGCTCGAAGGGGCAGGGCGCGTCGAGGGGGGTGCCGGCGCGCTCGATCACCCGGCGGACCAGCGAGAAGCCGTTGGAATGGAGGCCGGACGAGGCGAGGCCGAGCAGCGCGTCGCCCTCCGACACGCCGGCCGGCAGGGTTCGCCCGCGCTCCACCGCCCCCACGGCGAAACCCGCAAGGTCGTAGTCGCCCGGCGCGTACATCCCCGGCATCTCGGCGGTCTCGCCGCCGATCAGCGCGCAGCCGGCCATCCGGCACCCCTCGGCGACGCTCTCCACGACCGCCGCCGCGGTCTCGACCGAGAGCCGCCCGGTCGCGTAGTAGTCGAGGAAGAACAGCGGCTCGGCCCCCTGGCAGACCAGATCGTTCACGCACATCGCGACGAGGTCGATCCCGACGCCGCGGTGGATGCCCGTGTCGATCGCGAGCCGCAGCTTGGTGCCCACCCCGTCGGTCGCGGCGACGAGGATCGGGTCGTCGTAGCCGGCGGCCTTCGGGTCGAAGACCGCGCCGAAGCCGCCGAGGCCGGCCATCGCGCCCGGGCGACGGGTGCGCTCGGCCGCCGGCCCGATGCGGCGCACGAGCGCCGCGCCCGCCTCGATGTCGACGCCGGCGCCGGCATAGGTCAGCGGCGCGTCGGGGCCGGCCTCGCTCTCTCGCTCGCTCATCGCGCACCTCCGCGCCGGGGATAGCCGGTCGGCCGGCGGGCGGGAAGGGGCGATTGCGCCCCGGGGCGCGCCGCCGGGCCGGCATTGACCCGCGCCGCGCCCGCCCGCTATCGCTCGTCCCACGGGCCTGTAGCTCAATTGGTCAGAGCAGACCGCTCATAACGGTTTGGTTGGGGGTTCGAGTCCCTCCGGGCCTACCGACGGATCGCCGGCGCCGGGCGGACGCGCCGTGGTGGCGCGTGCGGGCCGTCGCGGAACGGCCTGTGGCCCGCGGGGGGAATCACCGCGGCCCGCGCCGCCGCGCGGGCCGACGGGCCGGTCGCCCTCGCGCAGGGCCGCGCGCCGTGCCCCGCCACGCAGCGCATCGGGCCGGGCGGCGGACCGCCGCGGCCCTCGGCGCGACGGGCGCCCGGATCAGCCGCCGCTGCCGTTGCGCAGCGCCTCGCGGAGCGCCGAAGCGGGCTTGAAGACTGGCGCGTAATGCGCTGGCGCCTCGCTTTTTTCCCCGGTTTGGGGGTTTCGCACCATGCGCGCCTGGCGATGCGCGGCCGCGAATTTCCCGAGCCCGGGCAGCGACACCTCGTCGTGGCGCTGCAGCGCCTCGAAGATCACCTCGCCGAGCGCGTCGATGAGCTGTCCGATCTCGGCCTTCGTCTTTCCCGTCCGCTCCGCCAGCGCGGCGATCAAGTCGGCTTTGTTCATGGGGTTTCCTGCGTCCTGTCTCGTCCGTTGGTGATTAGCCCTTGATCGTGCACGCGGCTTCCGCCGGCTGGCAAGGGGAATTCGCCATCGTGGCCCCGGTTTCGGCCGTGTCCACCGGCCGTTCATGCGGCGCGGGCGCAAGGCCGTAGGGCCGGACGAGGGCCCAGACATGCGCCGGCACCATCGAGCGGAGGCGGCGCGGATGGGCGCGGCGGAGGTGGAGCACCGTCTCGGCCGCCTTCATCTCGAGGCGCGCGCG
>CAZWDE010000330.1:0-3841 GCA_964632555.1 uncultured Limibaculum sp. | reverse complement strand
GCCGGAGCGCCGGCTCCAGCGCCTCGCCCTCGCGGATCGCCGCCGCGACCGCCGCCAGCGCGTCGCGGGTCGGGCGCGTGCGGGCGGCGCGCCCGGCCATGGCGAACGCGTCGGGAAGCGCGACGCCCTGCCCGATCAGCCCGGCGATCAGGCGCAGCGCGCTCGCCGTCTCGATCGCGCGCAGGAGCGGGCCGAGAGCGGGGAGCCGCAGCAGCGCGCGCTCGAGCCAGCGCCGGCCCCGCGCGCCACGCGCCAGTCGCGCCGCGACGAGGCCGCCGAGCGCCAGCGCCCCCGCGATCTCCGCGCCCCGCGCCCGGAGAAGCGCCGAGGCGGCGAGGAGGGCTTGCGCCGAGCCCGGCGCCGCGTCGCCCGCGCTCCGCAGCAGCGGCTCGAGATTGGGCACGACGACGAGGAGGATGAGCGCCAGCGAGGCGAGCGTGACGCCGAGGAGGACCGCCGGGTAGACGAGCGCGCCGACCACCGCGCGGGCGAGCGCGGCGTGGCGCTCGAGCGCGTCGGCGAGGCGCAGCCGCCCGCTGCCGCGCGCGCCGCGCGCCTCGGCGGCGGCGATCGTCGCGGCGGAGGCTTCGGAAGCCAGCAGCCCGGCCATCGCCCGCGACAGGGGCGTGCCGCGGGCCACGGCGTCGCCGAGCCGCCCGGCGGCCTCCCGAACGGCCGGCTCGGTGCCGGACTCGCCGAGCGTGCCGAGCGCCTCGGGAAGCGGGACATGGGCCGAGAGGAGCGTTCCGAGCTCGCGCAGGAGGGCGATGCGCTGGCGCGCCGAGAGCGGGGGCCCGGCCGGCGCGCCGCCGGCCCCGGCAAGGCGCACGTCCCCGGCGACGATGCGCCGCCGCGCGGCTGCCGCGAGCGCGGTCTCGCGGGTCGGCGCCTCGATGCGCGCGCTGCCCGGCGCGCCGTCGGCCCCGAAGCCTCGCACGGCCCATATGGCCATTCAGGCGCCCTCCCGCTCGGGGCCCGCGGCGCCCGCGGCGGCGTCCGCGAGCAGCGGCAGGACGTCGTCGACGGCCACGAGCCCGGCGAGCGCCTTGGCTGCGGCGTCCCGGGCGAGCGGAACCATGCCGGCCTCGGCCGCCGCCGCTGCGATGGCTGGCTCGGCGGCCCCGTCGAGGATCAGGCGGCGCACCGCCGGTCCGGCGACGAGCGCCTCGGCGACCGCCACCCGGCCGCGGAACCCCGAGCCCTGGCAGCCCCGGCAGCCGACCGGGCGGCGGATCGCGGCGCCCTCGGGCGCGCCGAGCCGGGCCGCGAGCCCCGCGTCGAGCGGAGCCCGCTCGGCGCAGGCGTCGCAAAGCCGGCGCACGAGGCGCTGCGCCACCACGCCCGAGATCACGGCGGCCAGCAGGTAGGGCGCGATCCCCATCTCCCGGAGCCGCGTGATCGCCCCCGCGGCCGAGTTGGTGTGCAGCGTGCTCAGGATCGGGTGGCCCGTCAGGGCCGCCTCCACCGCCATCCGCGCCGTCTCGACGTCGCGGATCTCGCCCACCATAACGATGTCGGGATTGTGCCGCAGCACCGAGCGCAGCACCGTGGCGAAGCCGAGGCCGATCTCGGCATTGGCCTGGATCTGCGCCACGCCGGCGAGGCTGTACTCCACCGGGTCCTCCACGGTGATCAGCTTCCGACCGCGGCTGTTGAGCAGCCCGAGCAGGGCGTAGAGCGTCGTGGTCTTGCCCGAGCCCGTCGGCCCCGTGACCAGCAGCATGCCCGAGGGCTTCCGCGCGAGATCGCGGATCCGGCGCTCCACGTCCTCCGCGTAGCCGAGCCGGTCGAGCGTCAGCGTGCCCTGCCGGCTGTCGAGCACGCGGATCACCATCGACTCGCCGTGCGGCGTCGGGGCGGTCGCCACGCGCAGATCGACCCGCCGGCCGCGCAGCGTCATCTGCGCGCGTCCGTCCTGCGGCCTCCGCTGCTCGGCGATGTCGAGCCGGGCCATGATCTTGAGCCGCGGCACCACGGCGGCGCGCACCGGCCCGGGCGGCGGGTCGACCTCGCGCAGCACCCCGTCGACCCGGTAGCGCACGGCGAGGACGCCCTCGCCCGGATCGAGATGCACGTCGGAGGCGCCGGCGGCCAGCGCCCCCTCGAGAAGCCCGTTGACCCAGAGGACGACGGGCGCGTCGCTCGCGAGGTCGCGCAGACGGTCGAGGTCGAGCGCGAGGCTGTCGGGATCCGCGCCCGCCGGCGCCTCCGACGCCCGGAGCGCCCGCTCGAGGGCCGCGCGCACGGCCGAGGGCGCGGCGAGCACCGGCTCGACCGCGCGCTGCCGGGCGAAGGCGACGGCGGCCACCGCCGCACGGTCCAGCGGATCGGCGAGGACGAGGCGCAGCCCGCCCGCGGGGTCCGCGATCGGCAACGCCCCCCGCGCCTCGAGATAGCCGGGATCGAGGCCGTCGAGATCGGCCACCGCCTCCTCGAGCGCGCGATCCTCCAGCACCGGCAGCGACAGCAGCGCCGCCCAGCGCCGGCACACCGCCTCCTCCGACACGAGGCCGAGCCGCGTCAGCACCACGTCGGCGCGCTGGTTCTCGAGGGCGGCGACGTCGCGGGCGCGGGCCACCGCGGCCGCGGCGGCTTCGCCGTCGCGGACGAGCGCGTCGAGGAGGTCCTCCACGAGCCGCGAGGCCCGCTCGCGCGACGGGCTCGACGGCTCGGGTGCCACGGGTGTCGGGATCACGCGGTCTGCCCCTCGGTCGGTGCTCGGTCGGCCGAAGAACGGCGCGCACGCGCCCGGCGGATGCAGGTGCGGGCGCGCGGCTGCATCCGGACCCGCCCGCCGCGCCGTTCCTCGGGCCATGAGCGCGGAGATCGAGACACCGGCGGCGACCCGCCTCCATGCCCACGGCGCCCGGCGCGCGGAAACGCTCCTGCGCCGGGCGTTGGGCTGGTGGGTTCACGAGATGGCGGAGCTCTGCCGGCGGCGCCCGCGCCTGCTCGCCCCGGCGCCGGGCCCCGAGGCGCACGGGCTCGACGACGCCGCCACGGGCCGGCCTGCCGCGCCACGCCGGCGTGGAGGGCGGGTGCGGATCGCCTGCCCGCCGGGCGAGACCCTGCGCGAGCCGCTCGATCTGCCGCTCGCCGCCCGCACCGCGCTCGCCGGCGTGCTCCGGCTCCGGGTGGAGAGCGGCTGGCCGATCGCGGGCGCCGAGCCTCTCTGGTGCGCCGGCCTCAGCCTCGCCCCCGGCGGCCGCCTCCGGGGCGAGCTGGCCATGGCCCGGCCGGAAAGCGTCGCGCCATGGGCCGCCGAGGCCCGGCGTCGCGGTTTCCGGCCGGCCGGCCTCGGCCTCGTCGCGCTCGAGGGGCACGAGCACCTGCGCTCCGGGGCGGGCGCGGCCGAGGGTGCGGCGGAGCGCACGGGCGCGCGCCGCGCGGCCCTCGTCGGCGCCGCCGCGCTCGGAACTCTCGTCGCCGCCTACCTCGCCTTCGCCTCGGCCGAGCGTGCCGCCGCCCGCGACGCCCTCGCCGCGGCCCGGAACGCCGCAGGGCCCGCGATCGCGGCGCAGTCGCGGCTGACCGATCTCGAGCGGCGTCTCGAGGCGATCCGGGCGGCGCGTGCGGACGGCCTGCGGACCATCGACCTCCTCGAGGCGCTCGCCGCGGCCCTTCCGGACGGGGCGTGGCTCCGCACGCTCGCCGTCACGCCCGCCGCCGTCGAGATCGAGGGCCGCGCCGGCGACGCCGCGGGGGTCCTGGGCGCGCTCGGCCTCGCCGCGGCGCTCGGCGCGCCGCTCGTCGCCGCGCCGGTCACGCGCGAGCCGCGGCGCGGCGAGGAGCGGGTCGCCATCGCGCTCGACCGGACCGCCGCTCGATGACCGCCGCTGCC
>CAZWDE010000329.1:0-3896 GCA_964632555.1 uncultured Limibaculum sp. | reverse complement strand
TGAGCTCCACGAGCGCGGTGACCGACTTGCCGTCCTCCGCCGCCTCGCAGAGCGCGGCGACGATCGGGCTGTCGCGCGAGGTGCGGTAGAGCGTCTGCTTGATCGCCACCACGTTCGGGTCGCGCGCTGCCTGCTGGAGGAACTGAACGACGATCTCGAACGATTCGTAGGGGTGGTGCAGCAGCATGTCCTTCTGGCGGATCGCCGCGAAGATGTCGCCGTCGTGGTCGCGCACCCGCTCGGGCAGGCGCGGGTTGTAGGGCTTCCATTTGAGATCGGGACGGTCGTCGACGATCAGCTCCTTGACGTCGCCGATCCCGACCACGCCCTCGACCTCGAGCCACTCGTTCTCGCCGACGCCGAGCTCGTGGCTGATGAGCCGCTTGAGCGCGACCGGCGCCCCGGCGGTGAGCTTCAGTCGGATGGCGTCGCCCTTGCGCCGGCGCTTCAGCGCGGTCTCGAACTCGCGCATCAGGTCCTCGGCCTCTTCCTCGATCTCGATGTCGCTGTCGCGCAGCACGCGGAAGACGCAGCGTCCCTCGGCCCGGTAGCCCGGAAACAGCTGCTCCTCGAAGAGCGCGAGCAGCGACTCGATCGGCAGGAAGCGGATCGTGTCGCCGTCGTCGGCGAGCCGGAGATAGCGCTCGACATGCCCGGGGATCGGGATCAGCGCGTTCATCGGCTCGTCGTCGGCGCGGCGCACGAGCTGGAGCGCCAGCGCGAGGCCCTCGTTGGGGATGAAGGGAAAGGGATGCGCCGGGTCGATGGCAAGCGGCGTGATGACGGGAAAGATCTCGTCGAGGAACCGCGTCTCGAGCGCGGCGCGGTCGTCCTCCGAGAGGTCCGGTCCGTCGAGGATCCGGACGCGCTCGCGCGCGAGCTCGGCGCGCAGCGTCGCCCAGGTGGTCTGCTGCGCCTTCTGCAGCCGGATCGCCTCGGCGTCGATCAGCTCGAGCTGCTGCGCCGCGGTCCGCCCGTCGATCGAGCGGCTCTCGATGCCGCCGCGGGCCTGGGCCCGCAGACCCGCGACGCGCACGGTGTAGAACTCGTCGAGATTGGTGCCGGAGATCGACAGGAATCGCACGCGCTCGAGCAGCGGCTGGCGCGGGTTGTCCGCCTCCTCGAGCACCCGCCAGTTGAAGGCGAGCCACGAGAGCTCGCGGTTCTGGAAGCGCGCGGGGCTCTCGAGATCGATCGACGCCGTGTGCGCGTCCGGGACGGGCTGCGGAGCGAGGTTCAGGAAATCGGCGCGCATCGGATCAGCTCCCTCGGTCACTCTCGATCAGCTCCAGGATCTCGCTGGCGAGGCCCGGCGAAATGGTCCGGCGGGTGACCATCGAGGCGGTGTCGAGCGCCGCGACCACGCGCCCGACCGCCTCGTAGGACCGCTCCATCCGCGTGACCAGCTGGCGCACCACGCGGGGCGCGGCCGAGATCTGCCGGTCGGCGAGAAGCTTAACCACGAGAAATGACAGGACTGCGTCGTCGGGCGGCCCGATCTCCGCGAGCGGCATCGCGGCGAGGCGCGAGGCGAGGTCGGGCAGCCCGACCCGCCAGCGCGCGGGCGGCGTGCGGGCGGTGAGGAGCAGCGCGAGCCCCTGCTCGGCCAGACGGTTGTGCAGGTGGAAGAGCGCGGTCTCGGCCTCGGGCGTCAGCCCGCGATCGGCGTCCTCCACCGCGACGGGGCGGTCGGGCGGCGCCGCGCCGAGGCGCTGGGCGTCGAGCACGACCCCGCCGGCGGCCTCGGCCCAGATCGCCGCGAGATGGCTCTTGCCCGAGCCCGCCGGCCCGACCAGCGCGAGCCGCCCGCCCGGCCAGCCGCGCCAGCCCCGGATCGCCGCGTGCGCCGCCCGGTTGGGCGCCGCCACGTGGAAGTCGAGCGCGCCGGTGCGGGGCGCCGGTCGGCCGAGCGGGAGCGCGAGCTGCCGCGGCCCCCCGGCGGCGCGGCCCATGGTCGGCGCCTCGGTCTCCTCGCCCTCGGTCATGCCTCGAACTGCTCCCGGATCAGACGCTCCTCGAGCCCGTGGCCCGGGTCGTAGAGCAGCCGCATCTCGATCTCGGGCGCCGCCGCCACCTCGACCGAGAGCACGTCGCGCACCTCGGTCGCGTCGGCCGTCGCCGAGACCGGCCGCTTCAGCGCCTCCATCACCTCGAAACGCACCGTCCAGTCCCACATCACGAGGGCCCCGCGCCAGCGCCGGGGGCGGAAGGCGGCGACGGCGGTCAGCGCCATGATCTTGGCCTGGATCGGCAGGATCGGCCCGTGCGCGGAGAAGTTGTAAGCCGAGGAGCCCGCCGGCGTCGCGACCATCACGCCGTCGCAGATCAGTTCGGGCAGCATCACCTCGCCGTTCACGACGATGCGGATCTTGGCCGCCTGGCGCGTCTCGCGCAGCAGCGAGACCTCGTTGATCGCCAGCGCCTCGTGGTGGCGGCCGGCGGCGTCCTCGGCGCGCATCCGGATCGGGTTGATCACCACCTCCTTGGCGGCGGCGAGGCGCTCGCGCAGCCCGTCGTCGTGGTAGTCGTTCATCAGGAACCCGACCGTGCCGCGGTTCATGCCGTAGACCGGCACGTTGAGCGGCATCGTGTCGTGCAGGGTGTGCAGCATGAACCCGTCGCCTCCGAGCGCGACGATCACCTCGGCCTCCTCGGGCGGCGCGTGGCCATAGCGCGCGCGCAGCGCCCGGCAGGCCGCCTGGGCCTCCGCCGCGTCGCTCGCCTGGAACGAGATCCTCGCGAAGCCCAACCGATCGCCTCCCCTCGGCCGCGACCATAGCCGCCGCGGCAGGGGCCGTCCATCGGGCCGCCGCCGCGTCAGAGGCCGGGCGCCGGCCCCGCCAGATCGAGGGCGCCCACCGCCTCGAGCCCGCCGAGCACCGCATCGACCGCGACCGTCGCGAGCACGATGCCCATCACCCGGCTGATCACGCTCGCCCCGGCGGTGCCGATCGCGCGCTTGAGGACGGCCGCGACGAGCAGCAGCCCGAGGGTGAGGAGCAGCACCACGACGAGCAGCCCCGCCGTCACCAGCTGCTCGCGGAGCGGATTCGTGTCGTTGTCGGTCAGCACCACGATCGCGAGCATCGCGCCCGGCGAGGCGATCGACGGGATCGCGAGCGGGAACACCGCGCCCGCCATGTGGTCGCGCTCGGCCTCCCCGATCTCGCGCGCGGGCTTCGACTCGCCGAAGATCATCGTCAGCGCGAACAGGAACAGCACGATGCCGCCCGCGATCTGGAACGACCCGAAGCGCAGTCCGAGCGCCTCGATCACGAGCTGGCCGGCCACGAGGAACAGCAGCAACACGATGCCGGCCACCGCCACCGCGCGCAGCGCGATCCGCCAGTGGAGCGCCGCCGGCACCCCGGCGGTCGCGAAGAAGAACACGGGCAGGGTGCCGATGGGGTCGATCACCACGAAAAGCGTGATGAACTCGCGCACCAGCCCGGCCCAGTCGAGTGTCGGCATGACGACGGCCCTCCGCGGCGGCGCCCCTCCCGGCCGGCCGCCGCCGCTCGATTGCCATGCGGGTTCCGGCCACGGCAAGCGAGGACCGCGACGGTCCGCGAGCTTCACGCCGGCAAAGAATTCCTTACGGGTTTCCGATCGGAAACCGGGTTTCCGCGCTCTCGCCGACGCATTAGAAGGGCCGGAGAGGACCGCGCGCAGGGCGCCGGCCGATCATCCGTATGCCAAGGGGAGTGCAACCATGGACGCCCAGACCCGCGACAGCGGCTTCTTCACCGAGCCGCTCGACAGCCGCGACCCCGAGCTCGCCGCCGCCATCAAGGGCGAGCTCACCCGCCAGCGCGAGGAGATCGAGCTCATCGCGTCCGAGAACATCGTCTCCCGCGCCGTGATGGAGGCGCAGGGCGGCGTGATGACCAACAAAT
>CAZWDE010000328.1:0-3913 GCA_964632555.1 uncultured Limibaculum sp. | reverse complement strand
GCTCCATCTTCATGAAGTCCGAGCGCGTGCGCCGCGCCTCGCCCTTGGCGCGCACTTGGCCCGCCATCTGGATCGCGCCGCCATAGAGGAGAAGCTTCTCCGTCAGCGTGGTCTTGCCCGCGTCCGGATGCGAGATGATGGCGAAGGTCCGCCTGCGCGCGATCTCCGGCGGCAGCGACGGCTGGTTGTGTCCCTTGTCGAGCATGCGCGGGATATAGCGGAGGCGGCCTCGCGCGGGAAGGCGGCAAGGATAGCGGGCGGCGGCCCGACGCTCAGCCGAACTTGCCGGCGAGGTAGCCCCTGGTCTCCGGGTGGTCGGGGTCCTCGAAGACCTTGGCCGACGGCCCGATCTCGCAGAGCCGGCCCATCTTGAAGAACGCCACCCGGTCGGAGATGCGCCGCGCCTGCTCGAGATTGTGGGTGATGATCACCACCGGCACCTCCTCGGCGAGCTCGCGGATCAGCCGCTCGATATGGGCGGTGGCGATCGGGTCGATCGCCGAGCAGGGCTCGTCCATCAGCAGCATCTCGGGCTCGACCGAGAGCGCGCGCGCGATGCAGAGGCGCTGCTGCTGCCCGCCCGAGAGCGAGACGCCCTCGTCGCCCAGCCGGTCCGCCACCTCCTCCCAGAGATCGGCGCGCGCGAGGCAGCGGCGGACATGCGCGTCCATCGCGTCGTCCTCGACGAGGCCGTGCAGCCGAGGTCCGTAGGCGACGTTCTCGTAGACCGAGGACGGAAACGGGTTCGGCTGCTGCGCCACCCAGCCGAAGCGCCGGCGCACCATCGGGGGATCGACCTCGGGCGCGTAGAGATCCTCGCCGCGGAGCCGGATCGCGCCCTCGAGGCGGGCGTCGCGCACGCTGTCCTGCATCCGGTTGAGGCATTTGAGCAGCGTGGTCTTGCCGCAGCCCGACGGGCCCATGAAGGCGATCACCTCGCGCGGGTAGATCTCGAGGCTCACGTCGTGCAGCGCCTTCGCCTCGCCATACCAGAAGTGCACGCCCTCGACGGTCAGGACCGGCGCCTCGTTGCGCCCGGACGGGTGCGCGATGGTCGGGGCGATGCCGGCCGGCGCGGCCGCGGCGGTGGTGCTCATGATGTCCTCCCCCTCGTCGGCCGCAACTCTCGGGGCGGCGGCGCCCGGCGGCCTTGATCCATGTCTAGGACGGCCCGCCGCGGCGTGGCGAATGCTTGCATGGCTGCCGGCGCGTTGCTACCTCGGACAAAGCCGATGCAAATGATCAGAAACGGAACAATGGCCGACGCTGTCCGCATCGAGACGGAACCGCCCCGCCTCGCGCTCGAGGGGATCTCGCGCCGCTTCGACGGGCAGGCGGCGGTGGAGGGCGTCGATCTGACGGTCGCGCCCGGCGAGGTGGTGTGCCTGCTCGGCCCGTCGGGCTGCGGCAAGTCGACGACGCTCCGGATCGCGGCCGGCGTGGAGCGCCAGGACGCGGGGCGCGTGCTGATCGACGGGCGCGTGGTGGCCGACGCCGCGACCCACACGCCGCCGGAGCGCCGGTCGGTCGGCCTCCTGTTCCAGGATTACGCGCTGTTCCCCCACCTGACCGTGGCCGAGAACATCGCCTTCGGCCTGCGGCGCGCCGGGCGCAAGGTGCGCTCGGGCGTCGCCGCCGACTTTCTCGCGCGCGTGGGGCTCGCGGGCTACGGGCCGAAATACCCCCACCAGCTCTCGGGCGGGGAGCAGCAGCGGGTGGCGCTGGCGCGGGCGCTGGCGCCGCGGCCGCGGGTGATGCTGATGGACGAGCCGTTCTCGGGCCTCGACAACCGCCTGCGCGACGAGGTGCGCGACCAGACGCTGGCGATCCTCAAGGAGGAGGGCACGGCGGTCCTGCTGGTCACGCACGAGCCCGACGAGGCGATGCGCATGGCCGACCGGATCGCCCTGATGCGCGAGGGCCGGATCGTGCAGATCGGCGCGCCCTATCACATCTACAACTACCCGGTGGACCGGAGGGCGGCGGCCTTCTTCTCCGATCTCAACGTCATCCACTCCGTGGTGAAGAACCGGCAGGCCGACACGCCCTTCGGCCTCTTCCTCACGCCGAAGCTCGTGGACGACGCCGATGTCGAGATCATCGCGCGGCCGCAGCACATCAAGATCGTCGAGGACCAGGGCGGCGGCGCCCGGCCCTTCATCACGCCGGCCGACGGGATGCCGGCGCACGGGCGCGTCGTGCGCGCGCGCTTCGTGGGCTCCGGGAGCCTCGTCGAGGTGGCGATGGACCACGACGGCTCGGTGCTGAAGGCGAGCGTGCCCTATGCGTGGCTGCCCGCGCCCGGAACGCCGGTGTGGCTCTCGCTCCGGCGCGACCGCTGCTTTCTCTTCCCCTGCGTCAACCAGCGACGGGTCGCGACGCCCTGGGCGGCGGAGTAGCCGCGCCGCCTTTCGCGGGCGGGGGGCTTTCGCGGGGGCGCGCCATCCAATATGTGTGGCGGAACGGCAGCGCCCGACCGCCCTGCCACCGTCTAAGGGAGACCGCCCATGGGCCTCAGCG
Organism: uncultured Limibaculum sp.; assembly: GCA_964632555.1. GTDB lineage: Bacteria > Pseudomonadota > Alphaproteobacteria > Rhodobacterales > Rhodobacteraceae > Thermohalobaculum. Next base: position 1,393 of record CAZWDE010000328.1, on the reverse strand, counting down.
TTTGGCAAATCCTCATCGTCGTCCTCCTGCTCGTGCTCCTCTTCGGGCGCGGCAAGATCTCCGAGCTGATGGGCGACATGGCCAAGGGGATCAAGTCGTTCAAGAAGGGCATGGCCGAGGACCCGGACGAGGCGAAAGGCGAGGCGCCGGCCGAGAGCCGCAAGGCCGTCGGCACCGCCGAGGACGAGCCGATCGACGTCACGCCGCGGGGCGCCGCGAGCGGCGCCGAGCAGAAGAAGGACAGCGCCTGACCGGGAGCGCGGGAAGGGGCTGAGCCATGCTCGACATCGGCTGGCAGGAGCTGATCGTCATCGGCGTCCTCGCGCTGCTCGTGGTCGGCCCGAAGGAGCTGCCGGGCCTGCTCCGCCAGGTCGGCCGCTGGGCGGGCAAGGCGCGCTCGGTCGCGCGCGAGTTCCAGCGGTCGATGGAGGACGCCGCGCGCGAGGCGGATCTCGAGGAATTCAAGAAGCTGCGCGACGTGAAGCGCGACGTCGAGAAGATGGGGCGGGTCGACTTCTCCGAGCAGGCGCGCCGGGCGCAGGCCTCGCTCTCGAGCCACGGGCAGGCCGGCACCCGGGGCCGCGAGAACGGCGCCGCCAAGGCCGAGCCGGCCCAGAGCCCGCCGCCGCCCGCGTCCGAGACGCCCGCGCCGCCCGCCTCCGCCCCCGCCGACGAGCCGAAATCCTGAGATGACCGAGAAGCACATCGAGGAGAGCGCGGCGCCGCTGATCGAGCACCTGATCGAGCTGCGCACCCGGCTCGTCTGGTCGCTGATCGCGCTCGGGCTCGCCTCGGCGCTCTGCTTCGCGTTCTACCCCCAGCTCTACGCCGTGCTGAGCCAGCCGCTGCTCGCGGTCGACCCCGACGCGGTGATCCAGACGCTGAACCCGCAGGAGTTCTTCTTCACGATCATGAGCCTGTCGCTCTGGGGCGGGTTCTTCCTGAGCTTCCCGGTGATCGCCTTCCAGCTCTGGCGGTTCGTCGCGCCCGGGCTCTACACCAACGAGCAGTCGGCCTTCCTGCCCTTCCTCGTCGCGACGCCGTTCCTCTTCGCGACCGGCGCCGCGCTCGCCTATTTCGTGGTGATCCCGCTCGCGCTCGAGTTCCTGATCTCGTTCGCCGAGAGCGCGGCCTCGCCCGATCCCGGCAATGTCCGGGTCGAGAACGTCAACCGGTTCTCGGAATATATCGGCTTCATCAAGGTGATGCTGCTCGCCTTCGGGGTCAGCTTCCAGCTGCCCGTGCTGCTCACGCTGATGGGCCGCGCGGGGCTCCTCACCGCCGACGGGCTCGCGCGGGGGCGGAAATACGCGATCGTCGGCATCGCGGCGGTCGCCGCCATCATCACCCCGCCCGACGTGATCAGCCAGGTCGCGCTCGGGGTGCCGGTCTA
>CAZWDE010000327.1:0-3924 GCA_964632555.1 uncultured Limibaculum sp. | reverse complement strand
GCCGGCCCGGCGGCCTCCGCGGGTGCCGGCGCCGCGGCGCGCTCGGGCGCGTCCTCCTGCCCGGCGGGCGCGGCGGCCTGCGCTGCCTCGGCCGGGTCGTTCGGGCGCTGCGGCGCCGTTGCGCTGGCCTCCGCCGCGGCCTCTCCGCCGGCGACGAAGACGCGCACCTCGCCGGCGAGGCCGGGCTGGCCGATGCCGTAGAGGATGGTCATCTCGCCGGCGCACTCCGCGCCGGGCACGTAGTTGAGCGCGCCGTCCTGCACGAAGGCGACGCCGCAGGCCGGCGCGTCGAGGATCGTCAGCCGCGAGCGGTCGGCCCGCGTCACGTTGAGATCGTTCGCGAGCACGTCGATCTGCGACAGCTGCGAGGGCGGGATCTCCACCCGGTCGCGCACCAGCACCGGCTCCTGGCTGTCGCCGTTGAAATACTCGACGAGCGGGCCGCCGCGCTGGACGACCGTCCCGATTGCGATCATCAACACGACCCCGCTGAGGATCGAGATGAACCGATCGTCCTTAAACACCCGAGGCCAACTCCTGATTCGCGCCGACTGAATACTCCGAACGACCGGACGCGCCCGCGCACCGTCTTCCGCGATGAACCTGAACCGATGCGCCGTATCGTCACGACCAACGCCGTGCGCTTGACGCTACCCCACCACACCGTAGCTTTGCTAGCACATGCGGGGAGAGTTGTCATGAAATTTGGCTTGGGGCAGCCCGTGATGCGGCAAGAAGATGGCCGCTTGTTGCGGGGGTCCGGCCGCTATGTCGGCGACATCAGGGTCGCGGGCCAAGTCGCGGCGGCAGTCCTGCGCAGTCCCGTGGCGCATGGCCGCATTGCGGCCCTCGACGCGGCGCCGGCGCGGGCGCTGCCCGGCGTGCTCGCGGTCTACACCCATGACGACATCGCCGGGCGGCTGGCGCCGCTCGTCAACGAGTTCCCCTTCGAAACCGATCTCGCGCCCGTCGCCGTGCCGCATCTCGCGGACGACGCGGTGCGCTTCGTCGGCCAGCCGGTCGCCTTCGTCCTCGCCGAGACCCGGGCGCGGGCCGAGGAGGCGCTCGACGCGATCGCGCTCGAGATCGACGAGCTGCCCGTGGTCGTCGACCCCGTCGCGGCGCTCGAGCCGGGCGCGCCGCAGCTGCACGAGGCGGCCCCCGGCAACCTCGCCTACGACTGGGCCCACGGCGACCGCGAGGCGGTCGAGCGGGCCTTCGCCGCCGCCGCCCACAGGGTGCGCACCCCCGTGGTCAACCAGCGCGTGGTCGTCGCCTCGATGGAGCCGCGGGCCATCGCCGTCGGCTACGACGCCGGCACCGGGCGCTGGGACGGCTGGGTCGGCTGCCAGGGCGCGCACGGCATGCGCGGGCGGATCGCGCGCGCGCTCATGGTCGAGCCCGACCGGGTGCGCATCCGCGTGCCGGATGTCGGCGGCGGCTTCGGCATGAAGCTGATGACCCACCCCGAATACGCTCTCGCCGCACTCGCGGCGAAGGATCTCGGCCGGCCCGTCGTCTGGGTCGGCGACCGCACCGAGAGCTTCCTGTCCGACGCGCAGGGGCGCGACATGCGCGCGACCGTCGAGGGCGCCTTCGACGCCGAGGGGCGGATCCTCGCGATGCGGATGGACGCGGTCTCGGGCCTCGGCGCCTACTATTCGAGCGTCGGCGCGGCGGTGCACACGGTGTTCTCGGCGCCCATCCTCGGCGGCATGTACGCGGTGCCGGCGATCCACGCGCGGGTGCGCGGGGCCTTCGTCAACACCCCGCCGACCGACGCCTATCGCGGCGCGGGTCGGCCCGAGGTGATCCACGCCACCGAGCGGCTGATGGAGGCGGCGGCGCGCCAGCTGGGGATCGACCGGGTCGAGCTTCGCCGGAAGAACCTCGTCACGCCCGACATGCTGCCGCACGCGACGCCCGGCGGCTTCAGCTTCGACAGCCTCGACACCCACGCGGTGCTCGACAGGGCGCTCGCCGAGGCGGATTACCACGGCTTCGCGGAGCGCGCCCGCGCGGCCGAGGCCGCCGGCCGGATCGCCGGGCTCGGCCTGGCCTATTACATGGAGCGCACGGGCGGCGGCCCGGTCGAGCGTGCGCGCATCGAGGCGACGGCGGAGGGCGGCGCGCGCATCTGGGTCGGCACGCAGTCGACCGGGCAGGGCCACGCCACCGCCTGGGCGCAGATCCTGCACGAGGAACTCGGCCTGCCCTTCGAGCGCATCGAGCTGATGGACGGGGACTCCGACGCTCTGCCGGCGGGCGGGGGCACCGGAGGCTCGCGGTCGGCGAAGATGGCGAGCCGGGTGATCCTGCAATCGGCCGACGCGATCCGCGAGGCCGGGCGGCGGCTCGCGGCCGAGCGGCTCGAGGCCGCCGAGGGGGACATCGAGTTCGACGCCGGCGCGGCCGAATACCGTGTCGCGGGCACCGACAAGCGCGTCCGCCTCGCCGAGCTCGCCGCCGAGGCGGGCGGCATCGAGGGCACCGGCGCGGTCGACGACCGCGCGAGCACCTTCCCGAACGGCTGCCACATCGCCGAGGTCGAGATCGACCGCGAGACCGGCTTTCTCGAGATCACCCGCTACACCGTCGTCGACGACTTCGGCCGGCTCATCAACCCGGAGCTGGTGGCCGGGCAGGTGCATGGCGGCGTGGTGCAGGGGATCGGCCAGGTGATCGGCGAGCAGGCGCTCTGGGACGCGGAGACCGGCCAGCCGCTGACCGCGAGCTTCATGGACTACGCCATCCCGCGGGCGGGCGACGTGCCGATGTTCGCGCTCAGCTTCGTCGAGGTGCCGTCGACCACCAACCCGCTCGGGGTGAAGGGCTGCGGCGAGGCGGGCTCGGTCGCCGCGATCCCCGCGACGGCCCTCGCGGTGCTCGACGCGCTCGACCGCGCCGGCGCGCCCGCGATCGAGCCGCCCTACACCGCGGAACGGGTCTGGCGGGCCTTGCAGCCCGCCTGAGCGCCGTCGGGTCGTGTCAGGCGCTGAGGCGCAGCCTCAGCACCCCGTCGATCTCCGGCCGGTCGAAGCCGAGCCCGAGCCCCGCCGCCACGGCGGCCACCGAGGCCGGCACCGGCCCGTTGCGCTCGGAGATCAGCTCCACCGCCAGCGTGGCGCCGCGGCCGCGCACGGCGAGCAGCATCATCTGCTCGGCCGCGTGGCGGCTGTAGATCGCCTCGACGATCTCGGCCCACACACCGCGCAGGCGCCCGGACAGCGCCTCCGCCCGCTCGGCGCCGCACTCCGCCGCCGCCAACCGGTGCGACAGCCACGTCGCTGCTCGCTCTGCCTCCGCCGGATCGGCCCTCAGCACGATCGCGTCGCTGATCGGGCTCGGATCCTCCGGCGTCGTTATCCGTATCACTTGACCGCTCCCATACGAATTGTGTGCGTGAAACGCCGCACTCTCCCAGTGTTAGTCCGAGCTGGGCGTTCGTGAGCCCCTTTCGCGGCAAATTCCGGTCCGTCGCGCCGCACCTGACGCATCTCTGCCACGCACCGGTTGCGAGATCGTGTCGCTCGCGCGGCGCGGCAAGCTGTCGCAACTTCCGTGCACGGAAATGTCAGGGCGGGCGCCCCGCGCGCCGCGGTTGTGGCGGTCGGGCGGCTGCGCTAGGGGAAGGCCGGTTTCCGGGGAGGGATCGATGCTCGAGGCACGCGAGCTGTCGAAGCGCTTCGGCGGCGTGGTCGCGGTCGACCGCTGCAGCCTCACGCTCGAGGCGGGGCGGATCACCGGCCTGATCGGGCCGAACGGCGCGGGCAAGACCACGCTCTTCAACATGATCGCCGGCGCCCTGCGCCCGAGCGCGGGGCGCATCGTCCTCGACGGCGAGGACGTGACCGGCCTGCCCGCGCACGCGCTCTTCGCGCGCGGCATCGTGCGCACCTTCCAGATCCCGCACGAGTTCGGCCG
>CAZWDE010000326.1:0-3925 GCA_964632555.1 uncultured Limibaculum sp. | reverse complement strand
CGGGCTCGCGCGCGGCCACCGGGCGGGCGCGGCCGGCCCCGGCGATCTCCGCGCCCGACGCCGCAGCCCCGCCCGGCGCGAGCGCGCGCTTCGTGAGCTTCTCGACGGCGCGGAGCTTGTCGCGCTCCTCCTCCGAGCAGAGCGCGATGGCGGTCCCGGACTCGCCGTTCCGCCCGGTGCGGCCGATGCGGTGGACATAGGCCTCGGGCTCGTCCGGCATCTCGTACTGCACCACGTGGCTGATGCCCGGCACGTCGATCCCGCGCGCCGCGATGTCGGACGCGACGAGCACCCGGATCCGCCCGGACCGGAAGGACGCCAGCGCGCGCTGGCGCGCCGCCTGGCTCTTGTTGCCGTGGATCGCGTCGGCCGCGATGCCGTCCTTGCCGAGGTTTTCCGCCACCCGGTCGGCGCCGCGCTTGGTGCGGGTGAAGACGATGCAGCGCTCCGCGTCCGGCTGCGAGAGGATCTCGGCGAGGCGGGCGCGCTTGTCCTTGTGGGCGACGAGCTCGACGCTCTGCCGGATCGTCGGCACCGTGTGCCCCGAGCGCGCGACCTCGACCCGCACCGGATCCTTGAGCAGCCCGGCCGCGAGGCTGGCCACCGTGTCGGGCATCGTGGCGGAGAAGAGCGCCGTGCGCCGGCGCGGGTGCAGGGTGCGCGCGATCGCCTGCACCTGCCGGGCGAAGCCCATGTCGAGCATCCGGTCGGCCTCGTCGAGCACCAGCACGCAGGTCTCGTCGAGCCGCACGTGGCCGGCCTGCATCAGGTCGGTCAGCCGGCCGGGCGTCGCGATCAGGATGTCGACGCCGCGGCCGAGCGCGCGGATCTGCGTCCCGCGCGGCATGCCGCCGAGGACGAGGAGCGTCGACACCCGCATCCCGCCGGCGAGGCGCCGGGCGGTCTCCTCGATCTGCGCGGCCAGCTCGCGGGTCGGCACGAGGACGAGCGCGCGGGCCGTGCCGGGCCGGGCGCGGCCCTCGAGGCCGGCGAGCGCCTGCAGGATAGGCAGGATGAAGGCGGCGGTCTTGCCGCTGCCGGTCTCGGCGAGGGCGAGGACGTCGCGGCCCTCGATCTGCGGGCCGATGGCCTGTGCCTGGATCGGCGATGGCCGGTGGAAGGCGGCGCGCGCCAGCGCGTCGCGGAGGGGAGCGATGAGCCCGAGGCTCACCCAGGTGTCCGTGGTCAAATCCTGTTCCTTCGGCCGCCGGCGCGCCGCCACGTTCGCGTGGCGCGGAACCCTCGGCCTTGCTTGCCCGCACCAGGCGCAACTGGCGATGACATGATCTCCATGGCGACGCTGCGGGTCCGAGCCCCGGGGGGCCGACATCCACCTGCGCAGTCGCGTGAGCGGACCGACGCCCGCCATGGCGGACAGGTGACGCAATTCGGCGGAAACTTCAAGGTGCCAGTGTCACGCGCAGCCGTCGGACGGGCCGGTGTCAGCGGGCGGTGGCGGGCGTCTCGCCGCAGGGGCGCGCGTCGGGGCCCGGGGCGGGCCCGCCCTCGGTGCGGTGGCGTTCGACGACGCTCGGGCGGTAACCGGCGCCGCGGCCGACGGCGACGATCGCGACGGCTCCGTAGCGCGCGCCCCGCCCCGACGCGGCGGTCACGCGGAGCGTGACGGTGCCCGGCGCGCTCGGGGGCGGGGCGGCGGCGCGGCCGCCGGCGGCGAGAGCGGCGCGGACGAGATCGCTCGCCCGCGCGGGATCGGTCCGCGCCGCCCCGTGGACGGTGAGGTGACGGTCGAGCTCCGCCCATGCGAGCTCGCCCGCCCCCGGGAGCGCGGCCAGCTCGACGAGCGAGCCGAACGGCTCGGACCGCGGATCCGAGCGCCGGGCCGAGAGCGCGCGCAGAAGCTCGTCCGGCGCGGCGGCGGCGCGCAGCACGGACTCGACGAGCGCGAGCGGCGCCTTGTTGAGATCGACCTTGCCCGCTTCGTCCTCGATTTCGATCGCGAGCCCGTGACCGGCGAAGGCGCAGGCGATGCGGCCCGCGACCGGCTCCCCCCGCCGCGACGCGTCGAGCGCGCGGACGAGGCCGAGCGCGAGGCCCGCCTCGGCGGCGGCGCGCGCCGCGGCGACCTCGGCCCGCGCCGTGGCCGCGAGGACACCGTGGCGGCTGTCCGCGCCCTGCGTCGCGGCGACCGTGCCGGCGAGCATCAGCGCCCAGAGCACGACCGGCAGGGCGAAGCCGCGATCGGACGCGCCGCGATCGGTCACCGCCCGACGCCCAGATGGACGACGAGGGCCTGCGGGCGCCGGCCGTCGTCGAGCGTGAGGCGCAGGAGCCGCGGGCCGTCGCCCGCCGCGGGCCAGTCCGCCTGCCAGGACGGACCCTCGGCGCCGGGCGCGACCGGGCCGGCATAGGCGAACTCCGCCCCGCGCAACCCGTCGAGCGCGAAGACCGGACGGCCCCAGTCGGCGAGGCCGAGGAGATCGCGGGGCCGCCGGAGGCGCGCGCGGTACCCCGCGAGCCGGATCCCGCCGGCGCTCCGCTCGACCGCGAGGCGCCAGCCGTCGAGCCCGGGGTCGGTCCCCCGCGCCCAGCGGTGGAAGACCGTCTCGTTCGCGCGCCCGCGGAACAGCGGCCCCACCGAGAAATCCGGGTTCTGCACCCGGCGCATCGAGGCGGTCGCGACGATCGCGGCGAGGCGCGCCAGAGCGGGGGCCGCGGTGGGCTCCGCGCGCGCCCAGACGCGGGCGCCGGTCGCGAGGCTGGCGGTGACCATCGCGGCGACCGCCGCGAGGAGGGCGGTCGCGACCAGCAGTTCGAGAAGCGAGACGCCCGCGGTCGCCGCCATGGGCGCGCGGGCGCTCATCGCGGGCGCACCGCGAGGCGCAGGCTCTCGAGCCGCACGGGCGCGCCGGCGGGCGGCGAGGCGACCACGACGACGCGCCAGAGCCGGTGACCGGTCGCGATCGGTTCGGCGAAGGCGCTCGCGCGCCGCACCCAGCGGATGTCTCCCGGTGCGACGCCCGCCGAGACGCCGGGGGCGGGCGCGGCGAGGGCGTGGAACTCCGCGAGGCGCGCCTCGGCCACGCGGACCGCGCTCTCCCGCAGCTCCGCGCCGCGCGCGGCGAGCGCGGCGCGCGCGTGGAGCCGCTGCACGAGCACGATGCCCGAGGCGAGGATCGCGAGCGCGATCACGACCTCCAGAAGGGTGAAGCCGCGCTCCCGTCTCATGGCCGGAGGATCGTCGCGGTCCCGGCGAACGCGTCCACCCGGAGCCGCAGCACGGCCGAGCCGCGGGCGAACACGATCAGCGCGCCGTCGGCCCCGCCCTCCGGGAAGAACCGGATGCGGCGCGGCCCCCGGACCGTGAGCGCGTCGCCCCGCCCGCCCGCGCGCGCGGCCGGGACCGCCTCGCCGAGATCGACCGCCACGACGCTCCCGCGTCGCAGGGCGGCGGTGCGCGCGTCGTTCAGCGCGGCGAGGGTCGCGACCGCGGCCTGCCGGACGGCCAGCCGGTCGGACCCCGCCCCGATGCGCAGCGCGACGAGGCCGCCGGCGAGCGCGAGGAGCCCGATCGCGAGCAGGACCTCGACGAGCGTGAAGCCCGCGGCGCGGTGCGGCGCGGGGCGCTCAGAAGGCGAGGTCATTGGCGCTCAGGATCGCGGAGAGGATGGTGAGCGAGAACCCGCCGACCAGCAGCCCGAGGAGCACGGTCAGCGCCGGCGGGAGCAGCGCCATCAGCCGGGCGATCCGCGCCTCGCCCTCGCGCTCGAGCGTCTCGGCCGCGCTGTCGAGCAGGGCCCCGAGCCGGCCCGACCGGCTGCCGATGGCGGCGAAGCCGGCCACGCCGGGCGCCAGCGCGGACTGCCGCCGGAGCGCCGGCTCCAGCGCCTCGCCCTCGCGGACGGCGGCCGCCACCGCCGCCAGCGCGTCGCGGGTCGGGCGCGTGCGGGCGGCGCGCCCGGCCATG
>CAZWDE010000325.1:0-3926 GCA_964632555.1 uncultured Limibaculum sp. | reverse complement strand
CGGCGCTGTCCGGCGCGGCCGCGGGCCGATGGGGGGCGTGACGGCCCCGCCGGGCGCGCCGTCAGCGGAGATCGGGCAGCACGTAGCCGTCCGCCGCCAGCCGCTCGCGCAGCGCCCGCTTCGAGAGCTTGCCGGTCGCGGTGTGCGGCAGCGCGTCGACGACGAGGATCTCGTCCGGCAGCTGCCAGCGCGCCAGCCGCTCGCCGATCAGCGCCCGGATCGCCGCCGGGTCGGGCACCCGGCCCTCGCGCGCCCGCACCACCAGCACGGGCCGCTCGCCCCATGTCGGGTGCGGCATCGCCACCGCGGCCGCCTCGGCCACGTCCGGATGGCCGACCGCGAGGTTCTCGAGCTCGATCGAACTGATCCATTCGCCGCCCGACTTGATCAGGTCCTTGAACCGGTCGGTGATCGTGACGTAGCCGTCCGCATCGATCACCGCCGCGTCGCCCGTGTCGAACCAGCCCTCGGCGTCGACCGCGTCGCCCTCCGCCTTGAGATAGCGCCGAAGCACCCCCGGCCCGCGGATGCGGAGCCGGCCCTGCGTCTGGCCGTCCCAGGGCAGCTCGCGGCCCGCGTCGTCGGCGAGCGAGAGATCGACCGTGAAGGGCGCGTGGCCGACCGAGAGCTTGGCCGCCATCCGGCCCTCGGCGTCGCGCGCCGCCGCCTCCGGGGTCAGCGAGGCGAAGCTCCCGAGCGGCGAGGTCTCGGTCATCCCCCAGGCGTGCAGCACCCGCACCCCGTAGCGCCCCTCGAAGGCCTCGATCACCGCCCTCGGGCAGGCCGAGCCGCCGATCACCACCCGCTCGAGCGCCCCGAGCGCGCCCCCCTCGGCCTCGAGATGGGCGAGCAGCGGCAGCCACACCGAGGGCACCGCGGCCGTGACCGTCACGCCCTCCGCGATCAGCTCGAGCAGCGCCGGCGGGTCGAGCCGCCGCCCCGGCAGCACCATCGCCGCGCCCGCCATCGGCGCCGCGAAGCCGGTCGACCAGCCGTTGGCGTGGAAGAGCGGCACCACCGGCATCACCACGTCGCGGCAGGAGAGCCCGAGCATGTCGGGCTGGAGCATCGCCATGGCGTGCAGCACGTTGGAGCGGTGGGCGTAGACGACGCCCTTGGGCCGGCCGGTGGTGCCCGAGGTGTAGCAGATCCCGCAGGCCGCGCGCTCGTCGACCGGCTCCCAGTCGCCCTCGGCCTCGCCCGCGATCAGCGGGTCGAGGGCCAGCACGCCCTCGAGGCCCGTCTCCGGCACCCGCTCGGCGAGCGCGATCACGCCCCGCAGCCGGGGCAGCCGGGGCGCCAGGCGCTCGAGCACGGGCAGGAGATCGGGGTCCGCCAGGATCCAGCGGTCCTCGGCGTGGTCGATGATGTAGGCGAGCTCGTCCTCCGAGAGCCGCGGGTTGAGCGAGTGCAGCACCGCCCCCGCCCCCGGCACGCCGTACCACGCCGCCATGTGGCGCGGGCCGTTCCAGGCCATGCAGCCCACCACCTCGCCCGGCCGGACCCCGAGCCGGCGGAGGGCCGAGACCAGCCGGCGCGCGTCGCGCCGGATCGCCGCCCAGTCGGTCCGCTCGAGCCGCCCGTCGGCGCCGCGCCCGGTCACCGGCCGGGCGCCGTGGAACCGCGCCGCATGGTCGATGATGGCCGCCACGCGGAGCGGCCAGTCCTGCATCTGCCCCAGCATCAGGGCCTCCTCCCGTGTCGTCTTTTTGTCACGCGAGCTTAGCAGGACGCTCCGGCAGGGGAAGCGGCGGCAGGGGGCCGGCGGCGCGCCCGCCGGGCGCCCGACGGAGCGCGAGGAGGCGCGGGAGCGCCGAGGAGCCGCCCGTCAGCGCCCGCGCGCGGCGCAGGCGAAATGGCTCCGGCCGCGCGCGCGGGCGAGGCGGGCCTGGCGCTCGCGCTCGGCGAAGCGGGCGCGGTCCTCGGCCGTGAACGCGTCGATGCAGGCCGGGCAGGAGACGCCCGCCCGCCAGTCGGGGCTCGCCCGGCCCTCGGGGCCCACGGGCCGCCCGCAGGCATGGCAGAGCGCGTGGGTCCCGTCCGCGAGCCCGTGCCCGAGCGCGACCCGCCCGTCGAAGACGAAGCACTCGCCGCGCCACCGGCTCTCGGCTGCCGGCACCGTCGCGAGATAGCCGAGGATCCCGCCGTCGAGCTGCGCGACCTGCCGCACGCCCTGCCCGAGAAGCCAGGCCGAGGCCTTCTCGCAGCGGATGCCGCCGGTGCAGTACATCGCGACGCGCCGGCCGCGGAACCGGTCGGCGTTGGCGGCCCACCAGCCCGGGAAGTCGCGGAACCCCGCCGTGCCGGGGTCGACCGCACCCTCGAAGCGCCCGATCGCCACCTCGTAGGCGTTGCGCGTGTCGATCAGCACTGTGTCGGGGTCGTCGAGCACCTGGTTCCAGTCGGCCGCGGCCACCCGCGCGCCGGTCCGCCGCGCCGGGTCGGCCGGGGCGCCGAAGCTCACGATCTCGGGCTTGACGCGCACCTTGAGCCGGCGGAACGGAGGCTCCGCGGCGCGGCTCCGCGCCGCGGCGAGACCCGCGAGCCCGGGCAGCGCGCGCAGATGCGCGAGCAGCCGCTCGACGCCCGCGGCCGGGCCCGCCACCGTGCCGTTGATCCCCTCGCGCGCGAGCAGCACCGTGCCGCCCAGCCCCTCCGAGCAGGCGAGCCGCGCGATCGGCCCCTGCAGGGCGCGGGGCTCCGGGATCGGGGTGAAGCGGTAGAAGGCGGCGACGCTCGGCATGACCACCCTCTAGCGCCGCGGACCGGCCGGGATCAATCGCCCCGCCCCGCGGGCGCGCCGCCGAGACGCGTGTCTCGGGCGCCCGGCTCGGCTAAGCTGCGCCCCGGGAGGTCGCGCGATGACACGGATGGAACCCCGGTTGCGACGCCGTCTGGCGGCGATCCTCGCCGCCGACGTGGTCGGCTATTCGCGGCTGATGATGGCCGACGAGCCGGGGACCTTCCGGCGCGTGCAGGCCCTGCTCGACGAGGTTCTGCGGCCCGCGATCGAGAGCCGGGGCGGCCGCGTTTTCAAGATGATGGGCGACGGGATCCTCGCCGAGTTCCCGAGCGTCGTCGACGCGGTCGGCGCGGCCGTCGCCCTGCAGGACCGGCTGGCGGCGCGCGCGGCCGGCGCCGCGCCGGGGGAGCGCCTCCTCGTCCGCATCGGGATCAATCTCGGCGACGTCATCGACCACGAGCGCGACCTCTACGGCCAGGGGGTGAACCTCGCCGCCCGCGTCGAGGCGCTCGCGCCGCCCGGCGGCATCTGCGTCACGCGCCCGGTCCGCGACGAGATCCGCGACAAGCTCGCCCTCGCGCTCGAGGATTGCGGCGAGATCGCGGTCAAGAACATCGCGCGGCCGGTGCGCGTCTTCCGGATCCGGCCGGGGGCGGCGGCCGCGGACGCGCCGGGGGCGCCGCCGCCGGTCGCGCGCCGAGCGCGGCCCGGCGGGCGGCATCTCCGCCCGCTCGCGGCGCTGCTCGCCCTCGCGGCCGCGCTCCTCGTCGCCGACGTGCCCCCGCGGGACCGCCCCGGGCCCGAGCCCGCCCGGACGGCGGAGGCCGAGACGCCCGCAGCCCGCCCGGCCGGCCCGCCCCCCGAGCGGCCGGCGGCCTTCCGGGTCGCCGAGATCGACGGCACGGTCTTCGCCACGACGCCCTCGAACCTGCGCGCGGGCCCCGGCACCGAGTTCGACATCGTGGGCGGCGCGCGCACCGGCCAGCCCCTCGCGCTGACCGGCGAGGCGGTGGTCGGCGGCGAACGCTGGTACCGCGTGCGCGGCGCGCGTGCGGCCGAGGGCGCCTTCATCCATTCGGGCCTCGTGGCGGACGCGCCCCCCGCGGCGCCGGGCCCCGAGCCGGCCCGCCCCCGCGAGCCCGCGGCCGCGGCCGAGCCTGCCCCGCCGCGCGACCCGCCGCCG
>CAZWDE010000324.1:0-3951 GCA_964632555.1 uncultured Limibaculum sp. | reverse complement strand
TCTTCATCTTCCCCGGCAGCGGCACCGGCGGCTGGGAGAGCGCGATCGCCAACACGCTCTCCCCGGGCGACAAGGTGCTGATGAGCCGCTTCGGCCAGTTCTCGCATCTCTGGGTCGACATGTGCGAGCGCTGGGGCCTCGACGTGCACTGCATCGACGTCGACTGGGGCAAGGGCGTGCCGGTCGAGGAGTACGAGCGCGCGCTGAAGGCCGACACCGGCCACGAGATCAAGGCCGTCTTCGCCTGCCAGAACGAGACCGCAACGGGCGTCACCTCCGACATCGCGGGCGTGCGCCGCGCGCTCGACGCCGCCGGGCACCCGGCGCTCCTGATGGTCGACGGCGTCTCCTCGGTCGGTTCGATCGACATGCGCATGGAGGAGTGGGGCGTCGATGTCTGCGTCTCGGGCAGCCAGAAGGGCTTCATGCTGCCCACCGGCCTCGCGATCATCTGCGTCAGCCAGAAGGCGCTCGAGGCGCGCACCGCGGCCAAGCTGCCGCGCACCTTCTTCTCGTGGGACGACATGATGAAGTTCAACGCGGACGGGTATTTCCCCTACACCCCCGCGACGACGCTCCTGCGCGGGCTGCGCGCGGCGCTCGACATGATCTTCGAGGAGGGGCTCGACAACGTGATCGCGCGCCACCACCACCTCGCCGAGGGCGTGCGCCGGGCGGTGTTCGACGGCTGGAAGCTCCGGCTCTGCGCCGCCGGGCCCGAGTGGCACTCCGACACCGTCTCGGCGATCGTGGTGCCGGAGGACCGCGACGCCCGCGACGTGATCGCGCGCGCCTACCACCGCTACAACCTCTCGCTCGGCACCGGCCTCTCCAAGGTGATGGGCCGCGTCTTCCGCATCGGCCATCTCGGCTGGCTCAACGAGGTGATGCTGGCGCAGGCGCTCGCGGGCGCGGAGATGGCGATGCGCGACTCGGGGATCATGGTCGAGCCCGGATCGGGCGTCGGCGCGGCCACCGAGTACTGGCGCACCGCCAAGCGCGCCGACCTCGCCCAGGCGGCCGAGTGACCGGCCGGGGGGCGCGTCGCGCGCGCGTCCCCTTCCGCCGCGGCGCAGCATCGCGTATCCGGAGCGCGGCGACACGCATCGGAGGGAGAGGGCGATGAAGGTCTGTGTGTTCGGCGCCGGGGCGATCGGCGGCTATCTCGCGGCGGGGCTCGCGCGGGTCGAGGGGATCGAGGTGTCGGTGATCGCGCGCGGCAAGCACCTCGCCGCGATCCGGGAGCACGGGCTGACGCTCGAGAAGGACGGGGCCGAGACCACGGTCGAGGTCACGGCCGCGCTCGACCCGACCGAGATCGGCCCGGTCGACGTGGTGTTCAACTGCCTGAAGGCGCACCAGGCGTGGGAGTCGGCGGAATACGTCGTGCCGCTCCTCGGGCCCGACACGGCGGTGGTGTGCTGCCAGAACGGCGTGCCGTGGTGGTACTTCCACGGGATCGGGGGCGAGCACGCGGGCAAGCGGCTCGACAGCGTCGACCGCGGCAACCGGCAATGGGACCTGATCGGGCCCGAGCGCGCGATCGGCTGCTCGGTCTATCCCGCCGCCGAGATCGCCGCGCCCGGCCGCATCAAGCACGTCTATGGCGACAAGTTCGCCCTCGGCGAGCCCGACGGCGCGACGAGCCCGCGCATCACCCGGATCGCCGAGGTGCTGGAGCAGGGCGGCTTCCGCGCGCCGGTGCTCGACGACATCCGCTCCGAGCTCTGGCTGAAGCTCTGGGGCAATCTCTGCTTCAACCCGATCTCGGCGCTCACCCGCGGCACGCTCGACGTGGTGGCCGCCCATCCGACCTCGCGCGCCACGGCCAAGGCGATGATGCTCGAGGCGCAGGCGATCGCCGAGAGCCTCGGCGCCTCGTTCCGCGTCGATGTCGAGCGGCGGATCGACGGCGCGGCCAGGGTCGGCAAGCACCGCACCTCGATGCTGCAGGATCTCGAGGCGGGCAAGGCGATGGAGATCGACGCCCTCGTGACGGCGGTGCAGGAGATGGGCCGCATCACGGGCCACCCGACGCCCACGATCGACGTGGTGCTCGGCCTCGTGCAGCAGCTCGGGATGAACCACGGGCTCTACCCGACCTATCCCGAGAAGAGCGCCGAGGAGGCCCCGGCGGCCGCCTGAGCGCCGGCCGGCCGCCCTACTCGATCACCTCGACGATGCCGACATCGACCCGCGGGCCGAACGGCCGCTGGCGCAGCTCGCCGGTGACCCTGAGCCGTGTCTGGGGCGGAAAGACCGCGTTGCCGACGAGATAAGGCTTGATGACGATCTCGATCTCGCCGGTGGGATCGCCGAAGCTGTAGCTCTCGGCCCCGGTCACGCCCAGCACCCGCCCTTCGAGGGCGACGACGGTGTTGTTGGTGGCGCTGCGGGCCTCGGCGACCGACATCGGCGTCTGCGCCGGCGCGGCCGAGGCGAGACCGAGCGCGAGGAGGGCGGCGGCGAGTGCGGGGCGCATCGGTGTCTCGCTCCTCAGTGGGCCATCACGACCGGGATCATCGCGCGGTCGACGATCGTCTGGCTGGCGCCGCCGAAGAGGCTCTCGCGCTCGCGGCTGTGGCTGTAGGCGCCCATCAGCAGGCAGCTCGCGCCGAGCTCCCCCGCCGCGCCGAGGATCGCCCGGCCGATCTCGCCCGTGGCGCCGGTCTCGCGCGTGGCGGCCGCGATCCCGCGCACGGCGAGATAGGCGAGAAGGTCGCCCGCCCGCGCGCCCTCGGGCGCCTCGCCGATCGTCAGGATGGTGACGCGCGCGGCCTTCTGCGCGAGGTCGATCCCGAGCGCCACCGCGTGCGCCGCCTCGGTCGAGCCGTTCCACGCGATCACCATGTGCTCGAGCAGGTCGTCGCGGACCTCGCCCGGCGGGCACATCAGCACCGGCCGACCGGTGCGGGTGAGCGCGGAGTAGAGCGTGTTGTAGCCCAGATTGCTCTCGCGGTCGGGCTTGGCGACGCAGACGAGATCGGCGAGCCGCCCGCGCACCCCGAGGATCTCGGCCTGCCGGCCCTGCACCTCGCGCCACGAGAAGGAGGGCCGGTCGCTCGGCGGCACCTCGCCGCCCGGCACCGCGGCGATGCCGGCGCGTTCGGCGAAGCCGTCGAGCACGCCGCGCACCGCCTGTTCCTCGCTGTCGGCCACCGAGGTCATCTGCTCGGCGATCTGCTCGCGCAGGAACCGCGGCACCGGCACGCCGTAGGGCACGTAGTTCTCGGGACGGGCGCGGCAGTGCAGCGCCTCGATATGCGCGTCGAAGGCGCGCGCGACGGCCGCGGCGTGGCCGAGCACGCAGTCGGCCCAGCCGTCGCCGCGCACGGGCGCGAGGATCTTGGCGATGGTCATCGCGCGCTCTCCCTCGGGCGGGCGCCCGGGCTCAGAAAAGGCCCTCGATCTCGCCCGCAGCGTTGTAGCGGATGTTCTCCGCCGAGGGCACGCGGGGCAAGCCCGGCATCGTCATGATCTCGCCGCAGATCGCCACGACGAAGCCCGCCCCGGCCGAGAGCCGCACCTCGCGCACCGGCAGGTCGAAGCCCGTGGGCGCGCCGCGGCGGTTCGGGTCGGTCGTGAAGGAGTACTGCGTCTTCGCCATGCAGATCGGCAGATGGCCATAGCCCGCCTCCTCCCAGGCGCGGAGCTGGTCGCGGATCTTGCCGTCCGCCACCACGCTGTCGGCGCGGTAGATCTCCCTGGCGATCGTCTCGATCTTCTCCCAGAGGCTCATCTCGTCGGGGTAGAGCGGCTTGTAGGCCGCCGTGCCGCCCTCGCAGAGCGCGACCACCTTCTCGGCCATCGTCGCGATCCCGGCCCCGCCGTTCGCCCAGTGCCGGTTGACCACCGCCTCGACGCCCTTCTCGGCGCAATAGGCGATCATCGCCTCCAGCTCCTCGTCGGTGTCGGTGACGAAGTGGTTGATCCCGACGATCGCCGGCACGC
>CAZWDE010000323.1:0-3958 GCA_964632555.1 uncultured Limibaculum sp. | reverse complement strand
CGGCTGCTGCGCGTGCTGCAGGAGGGCGAGTTCACCGCGGTGGGCGGGCGGCAGGCGCGGCGCACCGACGTGCGGATCATCGCCGCGACGCACCAGAACCTGCGCGCGCTGATCTCCGAGGGACGGTTCCGCGAGGACCTCTACTACCGGCTCAACGTGGTGCCGATCCGGCTGCCCTCCCTGCGCGAGCGCCGCGACGACGTGCCGGATCTCGCGCGCGACTTCCTGCGCCGGGCCGAGGCGGCGGGCCTGCCGCGCAAGACGCTCTCGCAGGGCGCGCTCGACGCGCTCAAGGCGCATGACTGGCCGGGCAATGTCCGCGAGCTCGAGAACATGGTGAAGCGGCTCGCCGCGCTCTGCCCGGACGAGCTGATCCCCGCCGAGGCGGTGCAGGCCGAGCTCGCCGCCCGCGGCCCCGAAGAGCGCGAGATGCCGCGCGGGCGGGCCGAGGCCGACCGGACGCTCGGCGCCGCGGTCGAGCACCATCTCTCGAAGTATTTCTCGATGCACGGCGACCAGCTGCCCCCGCCCGGCCTCTACGACCGGGTGCTGCGCGAGATCGAGCTGCCGCTGATCGCGCTCACCCTCTCGGCCACCCGCGGCAACCAGGTGCGCGCGGCCGAGCTTCTGGGCATCAATCGCAACACGCTGCGCAAGAAGATCCGGGAGCTTGACATTCCGGTCACACGCGGCAAGAGACTGATGTAGTTCGGCCACAGCGCGCGAGTGTCGCCCACGGCCGTGCGCGGAGGGTGCGTGGGCGGTCTTGGCCTCGACAGCGCGGGAACGGGCGATGCGCGGGACGAGGCCGGCGACGGGCCGCTGCCGCACTGGGTGCGCCGACAGGGGGTGATCGCGCTCGTCGTCCTCGGCCCGGTGCTGGCGGTGGTCACCGCCCTCGTGCTCGGCCGAGGGCAGGAGGAAAGCGGTCTCGTCCGCATCGTCCTGCTGCTCGACCTCTGCTATCTGCTCGCGCTGATCGCGCTGATCGGCTGGCGGGTCGGCTCGCTGATCCTCGCGCGGCGCCGGCGCCGGGTCGGGTCGCAGCTGCATCTCCGCCTCACCGGGGTCTTCGCGACCATCGCGCTCGTGCCCGCCGTGATCGTCGCGATCTTCGCCACCCTGTCGGTCAATCTCGGCATCGAGACGTGGTTCTCCGAGCGCGTCGGCTCGGTGGTGCGGAACGCGCTCGCCACCGCGGAGGCCTACGAGCGCGAGCACCGCAACAACATCCGCGGCGACGTGCTGGCCATGGCCAACGATCTCAACCGCGCCGCGGCCGAGGGCGTCGCGCCGCCCCGTCTCGGCGACATCGTCCGCCAGCAGGCGCTGATCCGCGAGCTGCCCGAGGCCTTCGTGTTCAACTCCAACCAGGAGATCCTGGCCCGCGGCGAGTTCAGCTACCTGTTCAGCTTCGAGCCGCCGACGCCCGCCCAGCTCGAGCGCGCCCGCGCCGGCGAGGTGGTGATCATGGAGGACAACGCCAACAACGAGATCCGCGCGCTCGTCTACCTGACCAACTATTTCGACGCCTTCCTCTATGTCAGCCGCGAGGTGCAGGGCGAGGTCCTCCGGCTCCTCGACGAGACGCAGGCGACCGTGCGGCTCTACGAACAGCTGGAGCGCGACCGCAACTCGCTCCTCTTCGACTTCGCGCTGATCTATCTCGGCTTCGCGGCGCTGGTGATCGTGGCGGCCATCCTGCTCGGGCTGTGGTTCGCCGAGCGGCTGGCGAAGCCCGTGGGCCGCCTCGCTGGGGCGGCCGACCGGATCGGGGCGGGCGATCTCGAGGCCCGCGTCAAGGAGGAGCGGGGCTCCGACGAGATCGCGCTCCTCAGCCGCGCCTTCAACCGCATGGCGCGGCAGGTGAAGGGCCAGCGCGACGCGCTGGTCACCGCGCACCGCGAGACCGAGCGGCGCCGTCAGTTCACCGAGGCGGTGCTCGCGGGCGTCTCGGCGGGCGTGATCGGGATCGACGCCGAGGGCCGGATCGATCTCGCCAACGCCGCCGCGGCCGATCTTCTGGGCCTCGAGGGCACCGATCTCGTCGGCCGGCCGCTCGACGAGGTGGCGCCGGGCTTCACCGGCCTCGTCGCCGGCTCGGCAAAGGCCGCCGGCGGGGTGGTGCGCGGCGAGGTCCGCGCCGTGGTCGAGGGCCAGCCGCGCGAGTTCCTCGCCCGCTATGCGCCCCGGGTGCCCGGCCGGCCCAACGAGGGCCACGTGCTCACCTTCGACGACATCACGGCGCTCGCCTCGGCCCAGCGCATGGCGGCCTGGGGCGACGTGGCGCGGCGCGTCGCCCACGAGATCAAGAACCCGCTCACCCCGATCCAGCTGTCGGCCGACCGGATGCGCCGGCGCTATGCCGAGCGCCTCGGCGAGGACGGGCCGCGGTTCGAGCACTATGTGAGCGTGATCACGCGGCAGGCGGCCGAGATCCGCCGCATGGTCGACGAGTTCTCGCGCTTCGCCCGGATGCCCGAGCCGGTGCTCGCCTCGGAGGACCTCGCCGAGATCCTCCGCGACGCGGTCACGCTCCAGCGCGAGGGCCGGAGCGACATCGACTACAGGCTCGACCTGCCGGACGGCCCGGCGCCGCTGCTCTGCGACCGCGGCCTCGTGATGCAGTGCCTCACCAACCTGATGCAGAACGCCGCCGACGCGATCGACGCGCGGCGCGAGCGCGACGGCGCCGCGGCGCCGCCGGCGCGGATCGCGGTCGCCCTGCAGGCGGGCGGGCGGAACTGGCGGATCAGCGTGTCCGACACCGGGGTCGGCCTGCCGGACGAGGCGCGGGACCGGCTGACCGAGCCCTATGTGACGACGCGCAAGACGGGCACGGGGCTCGGTCTCGCCATCGTCACGAAGATCCTCGAGCAGCACGGCGGCGAGCTCGTGCTCGGCGACGCCGACGGGAGCGACGGCTGCGACGGGGCGCGCGCGGTGATGCGCCTCGCGCGCGCGCCGCAGGCCGGCACGGAGGACCGGACGGACGGCGCGAAGGCCCGCGCGGTCGCGGAGTAGCACGGGACGGGTGAGGGGAGAGACGCGGGAATGGCCGACATTCTGATCGTGGACGACGAGGCGGATATCCGCGAGCTGATCTCGGACCTGCTGGAGGACGAGGGGCACCGCCCGCGGGCCGCGCTCGACGCCGACAGCGCCTTCGGCGAGATCAACCGCGCGGCCCCGGACCTCGTCATCCGCGACATCTGGCTCCATGGCAGCCGGATGGACGGGATCGAGGTGCTGAAATGCGTCAAGCGCAACAACCCCGACATCCCGATCGTGATCATCTCGGGGCACGGCAACATCGAGGTCGCCGTGGCCGCCGTGAAGCAGGGCGCCTACGACTTCATCGAGAAGCCGTTCACCTCCGACCAGTTGCTCGTGGTGATCGCCCGCGCGCTCGAGGCCTCGCGGCTGCGGCGCGAGAACTCGGCGCTGCGGATCGCCGCGGAATCGGGCTGGGAGCTGATCGGGGCGAGCCCGGCCGTCAACGCGCTCCGGGCCAAGCTCGACCGGGTCGCGCGGAGCGGCTCGCGGCTCCTGCTCAGCGGCGGACCGGGCACCGGCAAGGAGGTGGCGGCGCGCTACGTCCATCGCGCCTCGCCGCGCCGCGAGGCGCCCTTCGTCGTGGTCAACGCCGCCTCGATGGAGGCCGACCGGATGGAGGAGGTGCTGTTCGGCCGCGAGGAGGCCGAGCGCCCGCCGATGATCGGCCTCTTCGAGCGCGCCCATGGCGGCACGCTCTTCATCGACGAGGTCGGCGACATGCCGCTCGGCACGCAGTCGAAGATCCTGCGCGTGCTAGTCGACCAGGCCTTCACCCGGCTCGGCGGGCACACCACGGTGCGGGTCGACGTGCGCGTGATCTCGGCGAGCAACCGCAACCTCGCCGCCGAGATCGCCGCCGGGCGCTTCCGCGAGGATCTCTACCACCGGCTGAACGTGGTGC
>CAZWDE010000322.1:0-4003 GCA_964632555.1 uncultured Limibaculum sp. | reverse complement strand
ACCGACGGCATCCGCGGCCGGGCCAACACCCATCCGATGACCGCCGAGGTCGCCATGCGCCTCGGCCAGGCGGCGGGGCGATACTTCACCAAGGAGCGGCGCCGCCATTCGGTGGTGATCGGCAAGGACACGCGCCGCTCGGGCTACATGATCGAGACCGCGCTCACCGCGGGCTTCACCTCCGTCGGCATGGACGTGCTGCAGACCGGCCCGATCCCCACCCCCGCCGTCGGCATGCTCGCGCGCTCGCTCCGCGCCGATGCGGGCGTGATGATCTCGGCCTCCCACAACCCCTTCGAGGACAACGGCATCAAGCTCTTCGGCCCGGACGGCTACAAGCTCTCCGACGGGGTCGAGGCCGAGATCGAGGCGCTGATGGAGAACGGCGACCATCTGGTGCCGCCCGGCCAGATCGGCCGCGCCACCCGGATCGAGGACGGGCGCGGGCGCTACATCGAGTTCTGCAAGGCCGCCTTCCCGCGCCGGCGCACCCTCGCGGGCCTCAAGGTGGTGGTCGACTGCGCCAATGGCGCGGCCTATCGCACGGCGCCCGAGGTGCTGTGGGAGCTCGGCGCCGACGTCGTGCGCATCGGCACGAGCCCCAACGGCGAGAACATCAACCTCCACTGCGGCTCGACCGATCCGGCCGCCGCCCAGGCCGCGGTGATCGAGGCCGGCGCCGATCTCGGCATCGCGCTCGACGGCGACGCCGACCGCGTTCACCTGATCGACGAGACCGGCCAGGTGATCGACGGCGACCAGGTGATGGCCCTCGTCGCGACCCGCATGGCCGCCGAGGGCGCGCTCGCCCGCGACACGCTCGTGGCCACCGTGATGTCCAATCTCGGGCTCGAGCGGTTCCTCGCGGGGCGCGGCATCGCGGTGCTGCGCACCAAGGTCGGCGACCGCTACGTGGTCGAGAAGATGCGGAGCGGCGGGTTCAATCTCGGCGGCGAGCAGTCGGGCCACATCATCCTCGGCGACCACGTGACGACGGGCGACGGTCTGCTCGCCGCGCTGCAGGTGCTGGCGGCGCTGATCGAAGCGGACCGCCCGGCCTCGTCGCTCTGCCGGCTCTTCGAGCCCTGCCCGCAGCTCCTCAAGAACGTGCGCTTCAACCCGGTGACCCGCCCGCTCGAGGACCCCGGCGTCACCGCCGCGATCGCCGAGGCCGAGCGCGCGCTCGGCGCCGGCGGGCGGCTGGTGATCCGCAAGTCCGGCACCGAGCCCGTGATCCGCGTGATGGGCGAGAGCGAGGACCCCGCGCTCCTCGAATCGGTGATCGACGGGATCTGCGCCAAGGTCGAGGCGGTGGCCGGATAGCCCGGATGCGCGGCGCCGTCGCCATCCGCGCCGGGACGGCGGCGGACCTGCCCGCGCTCGAGCGCCTCTACGCCGCCGCGTTTCCGGACGAGGACCTGCGGCCGCTCCTCCGCGATCTCCTCGGCGCCACGGCGGGCGTCCTCTCGCTCGTCGCCGAAGCCCCCGGTGACCGGGACGCCGCCGGTCATGTCGCGGTCACCCCGTGCGCGATCGAGGGAGACGCGGCCACGGCCGCGCTGCTCGGCCCGCTCGCGGTCCGCCCCGCCCGGCAGCGCCGCGGCATCGGCCGCGCGCTGGTCCGCGCCGCGCTCGCACGGCTCGGGGAAAGCCCCGCCGCGCGCGTCTGCGTCCTCGGCGACCCGGCCTTCTACGCCCGCTTCGGCTTCGCGCCCGAGACCGGGATCCTGCCGCCGCATCCCCTGCCCGAGGCCTGGCGCACGGCCTGGCAGTCGGTCGCGCTCGGCCGCCCGGATCCGCGGCCCGAGGGCCGGCTGCGGCCGCCGCCGCCGTGGCGCCGCGCCGAGCTCTGGGCGCCCTGAGCGGCATCGGGCCCTTGCCGCGCGCGCCCCGATCGGCGAGCCTCGCGGCATGGACACGCCCCCGCCCGCGCCGATCGCGCTCCGGAAACCCTATCTCCTGTTCCTCGGCGCCGCCGAAAGCGCCCTCGGCGCCAAGACCGCCGCGGGGATCGCGCATTGGCGGCGGGCGGACTGCGCCGGGCAGATGCGCCTGCCGGGCTGCGGCGCCGATCTCGGGCTGCCCGAGCTCGACATCCCCGCCGCCGCCGAGGCCGGCGCGCAGACCCTCGTGATCGGCGTCGCGCCGGTGGGCGGCGCGCTGCCCGAGGCGTGGGTCGGGCTCTGCGTCGCCGCGCTCGAGGCCGGGCTCGACCTCGCCGCCGGGCTCCACGCCCGCCTCGCCGCGGTGCCCGCCATCGCCGAGGCCGCCGCGCGCACCGGGCGCGCGGTGCACGATGTCCGCGTGCCGCCGCCCGGCCTGCCCTGCGGCACCGGGGCGCCGCGCGCGGGCCGCCGACTGCTCACCGTCGGGACCGACTGCGCGGTCGGCAAGATGTTCACCGCCCTCGCGCTCGAGGCCGAGCTTCGCGCGCGCGGCCGGCCCGCCACCTTCCGCGCCACCGGGCAGACCGGGATCTTCATCGCGGGCCGGGGCATGCCGATCGACGCCGTGGTGGCCGACTTCCTGTCGGGCGCGGTCGAGGTGCTCTGCCCCGCGAACGAGCCCGATCACTGGGACCTGATCGAGGGCCAGGGCTCGCTCTTCCACCCGGCCTACGCCGCCGTCTCGCTCGGGCTCCTGCACGGCGCGCAGGCCGAGGCGCTCGTGCTCTGCCACGAGGCCGGGCGCACCCACATCGAGGGCGGTGGCTACGGGGCCTACGCGCTGCCGGACCTCGCGACCGCCATCGCCGCCAACGAGGCGGCCGCCCGGCTCACCTGCCCCGCGGCGCGCGTGATCGGCCTGTCGGTCAACACCCGCGCCCTCGGCGAGCCGGCGGCGCGCCGGCTCCTCGACGATCTCGCGGCCGAGCACGCCCTGCCCGCGGTCGACCCCGTGCGCACCGGCGTCGGCGCCCTCGCGGACCGGATCGAGAGCCTCCGATGCGCCGCCTGAGCGTCACCGAGGAGAGCTGGCCGCTCCACGAGCCCTTCGTCATCTCGCGGATGCGGGTCGAGACCGCCGAGACCGTGCTCGTCGAGATCGAGGAGGCGGGGCTCACCGGCCGGGGCGAGGCCGACCGCAGCGAGGAGGGCGGCCCGCGCCCCCGCGTCGCCGCCGAGATCGAGCGCGTCCGCTCGGGGATCGAGGCCGGCATCGGCCGCACCGATCTCGCGAGCCTCCTGCCCGCGGGACCGGCGCGCAACGCGCTCGACTGCGCGCTCTGGGATCTCGAGGCGAAGCGCACCGGCCGGCCGGCCTGGCAGATCGCCGGGCTCGGCGAGCCGGCGGCCGTCGTCACCGCCGTCACGATCGGCCTCGCCGAGCCCGCGGCGATGGGCGCGGCCGCCGCGCGCAACCGCGACCGCCCGCTGCTGAAGCTCAAGCTCGGCCGGGCGGAGGGCGACATCGCCCGCGTCGAGGCGGTGCGGGCCGCGGCGCCCGAAGCGCGGCTGACGGTCGACGCCAACACCGGCTGGACGCGCGCGCAGCTCGCCGACCACCTGCCGCGGCTCCGCGATCTCGGCGTCGAGCTCGTCGAGCAGCCCCTCCCGCCCGGGCGCGACGCCGAGATGGAGGGGATCGACCGCGTCGTGCCGGTGGCGGCGGACGAGAGCTGCACCGACCGCGCCTCCCTCGGGGAGATCCGCGGCCGCTACGACCTCGTCAACGTCAAGCTCGACAAGGCGGGCGGGCTCACCGAGGCGCTCGCGCTCGCGGCCGCGGCCCGCGCGGCGGGCCTCGGCGTGATGGTCGGCTGCAATCTCGGCACCTCGCTCGCCATGGCGCCCGCGCTCCTCCTCGCCGACGGCGCGGCGGTCGTCGATCTCGACGGGCCGCTGCTGCTCGCCGAGGACCGCGAGCCGCGCCTGCGCTACGAGGGCAGCCGCATCCACCCGGCCGACCCCGCGCTCTGGGGCTGAGCGCGCCCCGGCGGCCTCCACGGGCCGCGAGCGCGCCCGGGCGCGGGGCGGGCGCCGCCGCCGGCGGGCGGGTGGGC
>CAZWDE010000321.1:0-4014 GCA_964632555.1 uncultured Limibaculum sp. | reverse complement strand
CCGGCGGGCCGGTGCCCGAGCCGCTCGCGCCGGTCATCGCCCGCCGGCCCGGCGCGGCGCCGGCCGACGCTCCGCTCGCCGCCACCGCATGAGCGCCCGGCCGCGCCAGCACCGGCTTCTCGCCGCGCTCGCGGCCATCGCCGCGCTGGCCGCGGCGGTCGCGGCGCCGGCGGCCGCCGCCTCGCCGCGCTTCGAGCTCATCGAGAAGCGGCGCATGCTGACCGCCGGGGAGCATCTCGCCTGGCGCGGCGTCGGGCGGGTCAACATCGCGGGCTTCGCCGAGCGCGGCATGTGCACCGGCACGCTGATCGCCGAGGACATGGTGCTGACCGCCGCGCATTGCGTGATCTCGGCGCGCACGGGCGCGCCCTATCCGGTCGGCAACATCCATTTCGTCGCCGGGTACAACCGCGGCGTCAGAACGGCCGACAGCCCCGCCGCCTCGGTGACCATCCATCCGGGATACCTGACGGCCGACCGCTCGAGCTTCGAGCGCATCGCCACCGATCTCGCGGTGATCCGCCTCAAGGTGCCGATCCCGGCCGACAAGGCCGCCCCCTTCAAGGTCGCCCCGGCGGCCGCCGCCCGGGGCAAGCTCACGCTGATCAGCTACCGCCGCGACCGGGCGCACGCGCTCACCCGGCAGGAGGGCTGCGACCTGCGCGCGGCCGACCGGGCGGTGCTCGCGCTCGGCTGCGACGTGACCTTCGGCGCCTCGGGCTCGCCGCTCTTCGCGACCGTCGGCGGCGAGACCCGCATCGTGGCGGTGGTCTCGGCGATGAGCCGCGACAAGACCGTCCCGATCGCCTATGCCGTGCGCCTCGACGGCGCCATCGCCGAGCTGCTGGCCACGCTCGAGTGAGGCGCGCGGCGTCTTGAACGCCGTGTGATCGCTCCCCAAATCCTCGTCGCGGCGGCCCGCAAGGGCGTCGCACCGAGCCGGTCCGCCCGACAGATGGGGGACCTTCGGGACTATCGCTTCGACCAGGAGGATATTCTCACATGCGAACCCTCGATCTCACCCCGCTCTACCGTTCGACCATCGGCTTCGACCGTCTGGCCGGTGTGCTCGACCAGATCATGAGCCACGACGTCTCCGCGCCGACCTATCCGCCCTACAACATCGAGAAGCTGGGCGAGGACGCCTACCGCATCACGCTCGCGGTCGCGGGCTTCTCCGAGGACGATCTCGCCATCGAGGTCAAGGAGGGCCAGCTGACCGTCACGGCCAGCAAGCGCGAGAAGCCCGAGGCCGAGCGGCCGGTCTATCTCCACCGCGGCATCGCCGAGCGCGGCTTCGAGCGGCGCTTCCAGCTCGCCGACCATGTCCGCGCGACCGGCGCCACGATGGAGAACGGCCTGCTCCACATCGACCTCGTGCGCGAGGTGCCCGAGGCGCTGAAGCCCCGCACCATCGCGATCACCACGAAGGAGCCGGAGGCCCGGACCACCATCGAGGCCTGAGCCGAGCCGAGGCCGCACGGGGGGCTCGCCCCCCGTCGCCTGCGCCCGCGCACCCCGCGCGGGCGTTTTCGCTTGCGCGGCCGAGGCTTCGGCTTCCCACTTGACCGCCGCCGCGCCATCTTATCCTATCCCCTGAGGGGCACGGGCCCCGATCCGCCACCAAGGGGCCGCGAGAGCCCGGGCGGGGGGAGGAACACGGATGGCCGAGACCGCCGGCACGGCGGGGGCGCCCACGGGCGCGCCCGACACATTTCCGAAGCTGCTCGCGGAGAATGCGCGGCGCCTCGCCGGGCGGCCCGCCTCGCGCGAGAAGGAATACGGCATCTGGCAGAGCTGGAGCTGGGCCGAGGTGCATGCGGAGACGCGCGCCTTCGCGCTCGGCCTCGCGGTGCTCGGCCTCCGTCCCGGCGACCGGGTGGCGGTGATCGGCTCCAACCGCCCGCGGCTCTACTGGGCGATGGTGGCGGCGCAGATGGCCGGCGGCATCCCCGTGCCCGTCTACCAGGACAGCGTGGCCGAGGAGATGGCCTTCATCCTCGACCATTGCGAGGCGCGCTTCGTCGTCTGCGAGGACCAGGAGCAGGTGGACAAGGTCCTCTCGGTGCAGGACCGCCTGCCGACCATCGCGCAGATGATCTACGAGGACCCGCGCGGGCTCCGGAACTACGACCACTCGGCGCTCCACGCCTATTCCGAGGTGCAGCGGATCGGCCGCGCCGCCGAGGCCGAGCAGGCGCCGGCGATGGACGCCCGCATCGCCGCGGGCCGCGGCTCCGACATCTGCGTGATGCTCTACACCTCGGGCACCACCGGCCGGCCCAAGGGCGTGGTGCTGACGCACGACAACATCCTCCGGACGGCGCGCGCGGCCGCCTCGGTCGACCGGCTGGGCGAGACGGACTCGATGCTCGCCTATCTGCCGATCGCCTGGGTGGGCGACTTCATCTTCTCGATGGGGCAGGCCTATGTCTGCGGCTTCTCCGTCTGCTGCCCGGAGAGCGCGGACACCATGCCGTCCGACCTGCGCGAGATCGGGCCGACCTATTTCTTCGCGCCGCCACGGGTCTTCGAGCAGATGCTGACGATGGTCACGATCCGGATCGAGGACGCGGGCCGCGTCAAGCGCTGGCTCTACCGCCGCCTGATGGCCCATGCGCGGCGCATCGAGGCGGCCGAGCGCCGCGGCGAGGCGCTCTCGCGCCGCGACGCCGTCCTGCGCCGGCTCGCCGAGGTTCTCGTGACCGGTCCGCTGAAGAACGTGCTCGGCCTCTCCCGCGTGCGCGTCGCCTACACCGCGGGCGAGGCGATCGGGCCCGACCTCTTCGCGTTCTACCGCGCGCTCGGCGTGCCGCTGAAGCAGCTCTACGGCCAGACCGAGGCGTCGGTGTTCATCACCCAGCACGGCGACGGCCCGGTCGACCCCGAGACCGTGGGCGTCGCGACGCCGGGGGTCGAGATCCAGATCCGCGAGGGCGGCGAGGTCTACTACCGCTCGCCGGGCGTCTTTCTCGAGTACTTCAAGAACCCCGACGCGACGCGCGACACCAAGGATCCCGAGGGCTGGGTCGCCACCGGCGACGCCGGCGTGCTCGACCCCGAGACGGGCGAGCTCAAGATCCTCGACCGCGCCAAGGATGTCGGCAAGCTCGCCTCCGGCGCGCTCTTCGCGCCCAAATATCTCGAGAACAAGCTGAAGTTCTTCCCCAACATCCTCGAGGCCGTGGTCTTCGGCCACGGGCGCGAGCGCTGCATGGCGATGCTCAACATCGATCTCTCGGCGGTCGGCAACTGGGCCGAGCGGAACAACATCGCCTACGCGTCCTACCAGGAGCTGTCCCAGCACCCGCGTGTGCTGGCGATGATGGAGGAGCACGTGCGCGACGCCAACCGCGCCCTCGCCGAGGACCCGATGCTCTCGGAGTGCCAGATCGCGCGCTTCCTCGTGCTGCACAAGGAGCTCGACGCCGACGACGGCGAGCTGACCCGCACCCGCAAGGTCCGCCGCCGCTTCATCGCCGAGAAATACGCCGATCTCGTCGAGGCGCTCTATTCGGACGCGCGCGAGGTCACCACCGAGACCGAGGTCACCTACGAGGACGGGCGCAAGGGAACCATCCGCGCGACGCTGGCGATCCGCGACGCGGAGACCTTCGTGCCGGCCGCCGCCGCCCCCGCCCGCGCCGCCTGAGGAGAGCGCCATGAGCCACGCCGCCGTCGCCGAGGCCGCGACCGACGACCGCAGCTACGCCGAGGCCGAGAGCGCCCACGGCATCGCGCCGCGCCGCATCGGCGATGTGGTGATGGACGTGCGCGACATCACGCTCCGCTTCGGCGGCGTCACCGCGCTCAGGGGCGTCTCCTTCGACATCCGCGAGGGCGAGATCCGCGCCATCATCGGGCCGAACGGCGCGGGCAAGTCCTCGATGCTCAACGTGATCTCGGGTTTCTACCACCCGCAGGAGGGCGAGGTGTGGTTCCGCGGCAAGCGCCGCGGCGCGATGCGCCCGCACCGCATCGCGCGGCAGGGGATCGCCCGCACCTTCCAGAACA
>CAZWDE010000320.1:0-4024 GCA_964632555.1 uncultured Limibaculum sp. | reverse complement strand
CGATCTCGCGGCTGAACGGGTCGAGCACCGGCTCCTCGGTGTAGCCCTCCCAGGAATGGAGGTTGAGCTCGCGGCGGAAGTCGCCGCCCGAGAGCTCCTCCACCGTCTTCGCCCAGAGCTCGTCGGCATAGCTCGCGCCGGCCGAGGCGCGGGCCAGCCGCGGGCCGCCCGCGATCGCGGCGGAGAAGCCGGCGGCGAGCCCGCCGAGCACCTGCCGCCGCGACGCCCTCGAGGTCGTGATCCCTTTGAACTGCATCCCTGTACTCCTTGTTTTTCCGTCTTTTTTCCGGACCGGCGTCTTCCGGCGCCGATCACTCGGCGGCGAGCGCGTTGCAGCTCGCCTTGTTGGTCTCGACCGGCAGGTCGAGGCACGGATTGCGGTCGAAGAAGCCGTTGGGCATCAGCTTGAAGCCCGTCGTGACCACCGGCTGCACCGGATAGTCCTCGAGCCGCACCGGGTGGTGCAGGCCGAACACGTGCCAGGCGACGATGTCCTCGCCCTCGATCGGCTGGGCGCGCGCCGCCCAGGCGTGCACGCCCTCCGAGCCGTCCGAGTGGTTCATGAACTGCCCGGCCGGGAAACGCTCCTCGGGATGCGCCTTGGTCACCCAGAGATGGTTGTAGATGAAGGGCATCCGCTTGCCCGACGGCCCGGTGGGGCTGTTGAAGGGCGCGATGCCGTGCACCGGCTCGAGCTTGTAGGCGGTCGGCTTGCCCACGTGGTTCCGGCGCTCGGTCGAGCAGAACTTCCAGTACCGCTCGGCGTCGGCGTTGCGCGGGCGCCCGCATTCGGCGGTCAGCGGCTTCTCGTGGACGTAGAACGCGTTGCCGTAGGGGTTGTTGGGCCCCTCGGGCTCCGCGACCGTGTCGCACTCGACCACCGTGTTGCGGTCGCCGTCCACGCTCATGTCGAGGCGCGCGCAGAAGATGTGCTGGTGGATCTGGCCGACGACGCCGGGGCTCACCTCGGTGCCGTACTTGCCCGGATGGCCCGGCTCGCAGCCCACCGTGTTGATGATGCCGGTCGCCTTCATCTCGAACTCGATGGTGCCGTCGAGGTAGAAGTACCAGTAGGAGCCGTACTCGTAGTTGCCGACCGTGGAGATCGACGAGATCACGAGGCGCCGCGCCCGGCGGTTCTCGGTGCGCTCGGTGCGGAAATCCCAGTGCTTCCAGAGGATGCCGTAATCCTCCTCGTGGATGCAGATGCCGTTCTTGATGCAGAACGGCTCGCCGGTCACGTCCGAGATCCAGCAGTCGAGATAGTGGATCGCGCCGAGGCAGTCGCAGCCGAGCTCGAGCGAGTTGGCCAGCTTGCCGAGGCCGTACTCGCCGATGTCGAAGACGTTCTTGCGCGCGTGCTGCGGCTTCGGCGAGCCGTAGGGCACCACCATCTCCGCGAGCGCGGCGCGGTAGCAGATCGGCCGCCCGGCATAGGCGATGTCGTGCAGCGTGATCGCCTCGCGCGCGTTGAAGCCGATCACCAGCGACCAGTCGTGCCAGGTGATCCGCCGGCCCTCCATGGTGAAGGAGACGCCCTCGGGCTGCACCACGTCGATCGGCTTCAGGTCCGTGCGCGAGCGCTCCTGGAACAGCCGGTCATAGTTGCTCTCGGCCTTCGGGATCGGCGTGATCCCGCGGTCGTCGATGCGGATGACGCGCTGCTCCTTGATGTCGACGACCGGGTTCAGCCCCTCGATCGGGTGGGCATAGAGGTTGTCGTGCTCGCGGTTTCGCACCCAGCAGAAGGCGTGGGAGATGTGCCGCCCCTCCTCGTCCGGATGGCCGAAATTGCCGCCCGACCACGGATCGACGCAGACCATCTCCATGTCCTCGATCCCGCGCTTGCGGCAGGCCTCGATGAAGCCGGGGTCGGATTTCACGATGGCCTCGATCTCGAGGAACTCCTCGAGCTGGATCATCGGCCGCGCCGTCGGGTGCTCGGTGCGCTCGAGGATCGCGCGGTCGGTCAGCGAGAGGTCGTAGCGCCACACACCGATCCGCCCGAGCCGGTAGACCTGCACGCGCGCCGCGCGGCGGATCGGGTCGCCGGGCGCGAAGGCCCGCACCTCGGCCTTGGGCGGTTCCTTGAGCTCGACCATCTCGAAGCGCAGCTCGCCCTCGCCCGCGCCCATGTCCGCGCGCACCATGCTCGTCGCGAGCGCGATTTCCTCGCGGCTGAGCGGCTCGAGCGGGTGCAGGATCGCCGTCTCGCCCGCGCCGCCGACGCCTGATGCCTCGTGCTGGTTCACGCCTGTCCCTCCGATCGCTGGCTGTCTCTGTTGCTCCGCACAACGGTGCGCGGCGGCCGGAGCCGAGTCAAGCGGAATTGAGCGATATTCGATCAGCGCCTAACTGGCTGTTCGAGATTGTTTTTCTCCTGGCGCACGGAAGTCTGGCCGACGATCACCGCTCACAGATCCGTCGAATCGTCCTTGCTGCCTAAATCGTAGGCGCTCCTGCCAGAGCACGACATCCCACGGACAGCCCGACCGGCGCGGCCGCGCGGCCGGCTGCGGCAAGGCCCGCCCGCCTCAGCCGAGGCGCTCGGCGAGGATGTCGCGGAGGTCGATCTCGAGCCGGCGGGCGAGCGAGACATAGACGAACGCCATGTTGGTCCGCTCGGCGATCATGCTCCCCGGAAAGGGCAGATAGGACAGCTCGCGCGAGCCGAAGGCGGGCGAGGCGGTGCCCACCTGCCACTCGGTGGTGAGGCGGACATCGACGAGCTTGAGCCCCGGCCCGCCCTCGGGGTCGTCGCGCTCGGTCGGGATGCCGGCGATCCGCAGATAGGCCTGCTTGTCGGCGGCCTGCCGGAAGCCCTCGACGAACTGCTCGGCGAGCGC
Source organism: uncultured Limibaculum sp. (assembly GCA_964632555.1). GTDB lineage: Bacteria > Pseudomonadota > Alphaproteobacteria > Rhodobacterales > Rhodobacteraceae > Thermohalobaculum. Next base: position 1,178 of record CAZWDE010000320.1, on the reverse strand, counting down.
GCGGAGGTCCGCCGCGCGGTCCGGCGCGCCGAGATGGGACTGGAGATGCTCGGCCGGCGCGTTGCGCCCGTGGTCATGGGGCATTGGACCAGCGCCTCCCCTCGAACTCGCCACGGGGGATCGCGACGGGCTTGTCGATCAGGGGCTTGTGGCGACCCAGGCTGCCGGCCGAGACCATGGCGCCGAGGACGTCGACGATCACGCGGGTGCCCATCAGCGCGGTGATCTCCGAGGTGTCGTAGGGCGGGCTGACCTCGACGAGCTCCATCCCGCAGATCCCCTGCGCCGCGACCTTCGAGGCGAGGGCCAGCGCCTCGCGCGGCAGGAAGCCGCCGGGCTCGGGCCAGCCGGTGCCGGGGACGAAGCCGCAGTCGATCGAGTCGATGTCGAAGGAGAGATAGACCATGTCGGCCCCGTCCCAGGCCATCTCGAGCGCCATCTCGGCCGTGCGGTCAACGCCCATCCGCTCCATGTCGGCCATCGTGATGATGTTGGTCTCGCGCTCGCGGGCGACGGCCACCGCCTCGCGCGGGACCTGCCAGCCGCCGATGCCGACCTGCACGAGGTTCTTCGCCGGCACGTTCGGCAGGTTGGTCGCGTGGAACCAGGGCGTCGTGTGCATGCGCTCGTCGAGATCCTTCTCCTGGATGTCGGCGTGGCGGTCGAAATGGACGATCCCGATGGTCTTCGAGGTGCACTCGGCGATCCCGCGCACGCAGGGGAAGCCGATCGAGTGGTCGCCGCCGATGACGATCGGCAGGGAACCGGAGCTGAACACGTGGGAGACCGCCCGGCTGATCTGGTCGAAGGTCTTCTCGATGTTGCCCGGGATCGTGAAGATGTCGCCCGCGTCGCAGAGCGTCATCTGCTCGCGCAGGTCCACCCCGATCTCGTAGTTGTAGGGCGTGTAGAGGGCCGAGATCTTGCGCACCCCCTGGGGCCCGAAGCGCGTGCCGGGGCGATAGGTGGTGCCGCCGTCGAAGGGCGCGCCGAGCACCGTCGCGTCGTAGAGCCCGACCTCGGTCACGTCCTCGGCATAGGGCGCCTTGAGGAACGTGTTGATGCCGGCATAGTGCGGCAGCTCGCCCCGCGCGAAGGTCGGGATCGACCGGTCCTCGATCGTGTCGGCGCCGGTCAGCCCCATGCGGAGCGCCCAGGCGCGCTCCTCGTCCCAGCGG
>CAZWDE010000319.1:2421-4039 GCA_964632555.1 uncultured Limibaculum sp. | reverse complement strand
GGCTCCGGCTCCGGCTCCGGCTCTGCCGGCGAGGGCTGCGGCTCGGGCCGCGGCTCGAAGGTCGGCTCGTCGAGCTGCGGCGTGCTGTTGCCCGTCGCGCCCACGGTCTCGATGCGCCGGCGCACAACCCGGTCGGAGCCCGGCTCCTCGGCGGCCGGGGGCGTGCCCGGCGTGTAGGGGGCCTCCGGGCCCCCCGGGTCGCCGCCCTCGATGGGCTCGACATAGAGGTTGCCCTCGAACTGCGGGCCGAACACGCCGGCCGGCGCGCCCTCGCCGCCCATCGCCTCGGCGGGCGCGAAGGCCGCGAGCCCGGTCAGGCGGGGCTCGACCGCGGCCTCCTCGGCGCGCTCGGCCTCGGCCGCCGCCATCTTGTCGGCCGCCGCGCCCACGGGCACCGCGAGATCGGCGAGGTTGAGCGGCGGCTCGCCATACTGCCCGAGCGTGATGTCGGCCAGCGCGGCGCCGCCCCGCACCTCGAGATCGTGCGCGCCGGGCTCGATCGTGGTGAAGAGCTGCACCGGCCCGGGGGCGCTGCTCGCGTCGAGCACCACGACCCCGTCGATCACGATCTGCGCGCCGGTGCCGGCGGGGACCGAGATCTCGTAGAGCCCGCCGTCCATCAGCGTCAGGGTGTAGTGCCCCCCGCCGCTCTGGGCGATGGCCGCCGACCCCGCCATCTGGATGCAGAACGCCGCGACTCCGACGCCCTTGGTGATACGGCGCGCCATGGCTGACTCCCCCACCGTGTGATTCCACCCCCGTGTTCACCTATCGGTTGTATGCCATTTTCCGGGGTTTGTCATGATGAATGGACGCTGAACGGCGAATCGTCCGATTACCCCCGGGCGCCGACGCCGGGCCGGGGGGAGACCGACCGGGTGCCGGACAAATTCCGGACCCGGGCGCGCCACAGAATCGTCACGAAGGCCGCCGAGCCTGCGAGCGTGGGCAAAGTCGACCGTGGGGGAACTCCTTTGGTTGCGCGGCATCGCGTCGACGGGCTGGATCGCCGGGGCAGGCAGGCGTGCCGGGCCGCGCTCGCGACCGCGCTCGCAGCCGCGGCGCTCGCCCTCATCGGGGCCGGGCCCGAGCCGGCGGCGGCCGCGCTCGCGGTCGGCGGCATCGTGCCGTTCCGCAAGGCCGATCCGGGCGGCGGCGCGGGCGCCCCGGCGCGGGCCGACGGGCCCGGCGGTGCGAGCCTCGACGACACGGTCGAGCGCCCGCGCCCGCCGGCGCCGGCCGTGGTGCCGGACCTGCTGATCTCGCTCCACATCGAGCTGACCCGCGGCGGCCTCGCCGGGCGCTCCTTCTTCGGGCACTTCGCCTGCCGCAAGCGCGATCTCGTCGCCCGCATGCGCCTCGAGCGGGGCACGCATGTGGCGTCGGTCACGACGCTGCAGCTCGCGATCGGCGCCCGGCTCTACCGCGCGCAGGATTTCGCCGGCTTCGCCGGCTCGGCCGGGCTCGAGCTGATCCGCACCCGCTCGGGCGCGCTGCAGATGGCCGGCCGCACGCGCGACCGGCGGCTCGCCCTCCTGCCGCGCGACGAGGGCACGGCGGTGCTGGTCTTCGACCCGGAGGGCAACATCACGAGCACCGGCAAGGCCCATGTGACGGC
>CAZWDE010000319.1:0-2321 GCA_964632555.1 uncultured Limibaculum sp. | reverse complement strand
GCGCCCTCACTCGGGGATCCGGACCTCGTCCTCCTCGAAGGTGATCAGGTCCCCGGCCGCCGGCGTGTCGGCGATGTCCGGCAGGTTGTCCGCGATCGTGATCGGCGCGACCGTCCCGTCCATGCCGACCTCGCGCGGGATCGTGCGGACCACCTGGCTCGGCGGCAGCGCGGTGCCGTTGCGCAAGTGGTCGAGCATCCGGTCGAGCGCGAGGATGAAATAGTGGTGCAGCGGGATGTACTGGCTGTCGAAGCCCGCGATCCCGTTCAGCACGTCGAGATGCTGGGCGTTCAGGATCTCGACATAGGCGAGGTTGCTCTCCGCGCCCTCGACCCGCTGGTTGAGCCCGTAATAGCCGCGCGAGGTGTGGTTGGGCGGCAGGATCGCGTCGGCCCGGCCGGTGACGAAGATCGCCGGCAGCCCGCCGAGATCGCCGGTCGCGAGGATCTGGGCGATGCCCCGCTGGATGCGCCGGTGCCGGCCGAGATCGGGGCCGGTGATCGGCTCGCCCGTCGCCGCGTCGAGACCGAAGGCGAGGCGGAAGAGGCAGAGATGGCCGTCGATGTTCTGGTCCGCGCGGCCCGTCGTCGGCGAGACCGAGAGCCGGTCGAGCACCGGGCCGTCGGCGGAGTCGTTGTTGATCAGGTTGACCCCGCCGGTCGGCGGGATGCCGTTCGACGTGGCGAAGAGCGCGGCCTCCGCGGTGTCGGCGAGCGCGACCGGCGCGCCGGTCGCGGCGTCGGTCGCGCCGAAGCTGTAGCCGCAGACGTTCTCCTCGACCCCGAAGCGGCCATAGGCGTTGGCGTAGGTCGGCCCGATCGCCTGCGGCACGTTGAGGAACCAGTGCGAGGGCGCGAGCGTGTTCTGCTCCTCGAGGAAGCCGAAGGCGTTGATCGCCGCCTGCGCCGAGGCCGCCTGCGCCTCGAGGGTCTCGCCCTCGACGAGGCCGAGCTCGGCGAGCGATTCGCAGCGTTCCGGGCTCGCCGCGAGGTTGAGCGGCACCGTCGGGTCGTCCGCGGCGAAGGCGACCGAGGCGCAGCCGAGATAGAGGTTGAGCACCGCGTAGTACTCGTTGAGCGGGCGGCTGTGGTCGGCGAAGGGCTCGCCCTCGCCCTCGACGATCGTGAACCCCTCGTCGAAGCGCGGGTTCACGTTGGGCTCGGAGACCGCGATGCCGTCGATCAGCCCCGCGCGGTCCTGCTCCGCCGCGAGCACCGAGGAGCCGCCGCCGTTCGAGATGCTCGAGGCGATCACCACCGTGTTCTCCGGCGCGATCGCGTCGGCGCAGTCGAGCGTGCCGTCGGCGCAGAGCTCGTTCAGAACGTAGAAGGCGAGCTCGATCGAGGTCAGCACGTTGGCGCCCCAGCGCGCCTCCGGGTTCAGCTTGGAATGCGCGTGCTTGAAGGCGAAGCGGTCGGGCGTCCGCGCGTCGAAGCGCTCGCGCGCGCGGTCGTTGAGCGGCGCGGTGAAGGTGCTGTCGCGCCCCGCCGCGTCCGCGTCCTCGCGCGCGCCGTCGATCAGGCCCACCGTGTCGTCGCCGAGATCGTGCGCGCCGGTGCCGCCGCCCTTGTCGGTGTAGGCGACCGCGCAGCCGTTCTTCAGCCCCCACTCGCCCGAGGTCGCGATCGCGCCGTAGACCCCGCGCGAGCCCGAGGAGGGTCCGGTCACGATGCAGGGCGCGGCCGGGTCGAAGCTCTCGGGCACCTGCACCATCATCGTCACGTTGGGCGGCGAGCCCGCGAAATTCGCCCCGCGCGCGCCGGTGGTGGCGAAGGCGAGCACCTCGGTGCCGGCGATCAGCCCCTCGGTGCCCGTGTCGTTGCCCTCGGCGTCGATGTTCGGGCCGTAGATCCGGCCGTAGCCGCCGCCCGAGGTCGTGTCGATCAGCGCGCGGTAGTTGTTGTAGATCGCGAGCCGGCGCAGCTCCGCCGCGGTCGGGAAGTTGGGATCGGCGAAGGCCGGCGGCGTGGCGCTGGCGAGGCCGCTCGCGCCGAGCCCGGCGGTGAGCAGGTCGTCGCTCTCGCCGTCATACTCGATCCACGACGCGAGCGCGTCGATGCCGCGCGGCAGGCGGTTGTCGACCGCCTGCGCCTGCGCGCCGGCGACGCCGAGCGCGGCGGCGGCCGGGGCGAGCAGCCCGACCGCGGCGGCCAGGCGGGTGGGTTTCGAGGCCATCTTGTTCCTCCCGAGGCTTGTTATGGGGTCCGGGCCGCCGCTTCCGGTCGGTCCGGGGCCGGTTGACCCGCCGCGACTGCGAGGCGGGCCGACGCGACCATGGACCATCCGCGACGGCTTGGGCAACATCGTTGCGCGGGCGGCGG
>CAZWDE010000318.1:0-4047 GCA_964632555.1 uncultured Limibaculum sp. | reverse complement strand
CCGACTTCTGCCGCCGCAGGGAGGCCGTGCTCCACCGCCAGTCTTCCGCCCGTTCGATCAGCCCGGCCCGCAGTGCGTTCCGCCCGACGTACCGCATCACGGTCAGCAGGTGGTCATCCTCCTGCACTGGAAATGACTTGAACCGCCCTTGATAAAGATGCCCCGTGCCGCCCGTGCGATAGTGAGCGTGCCACCGCATGGTGTGCGTGAGGGTGAGGCGGCGGAAGAAGTCGCTTACCTGGCGGTCATCCTCGGGCCGCACGATAAAATGCCAGTGGTTGGGCATGGTAGCCATGGCGAAAATCGGCAGCGGGATTCGCCGCCACGTTTCGTCGAGAGCCCGCAGAAAGGCGTCGTAGTCCTCGGGCTTTTCAAAGATCGTCAGCCGGGCCACCGAGCGGTTAAGCACGTGGAAGACATCACCGGCGGGGCAAACACGTTTGGGGCGAGGCATGCAGAGAGTCTAACACGCCTAGCCGCCTCAGAAAAGAGTCCTGACCCCTTTAACTCCCCCGGCCCGCAACTGGCCCCGGCAACTCGGACAAGTGAGATTGATGACTGCCATCCGCGAAACTTGCCGTGCTTTTGTGCAGCGAAGCCCATGGCCGGCAGGGACGCGAGGCGCGCGTCCCGGTCGGTCTCTTTTTTTGTCCGGATGCGGCGCTTAGGCCCTTAAGAGGTCCATCTCGATCGGGCCCTTGGCTCGTCCGTTGACGAACTGATCCACCATGGGGTTGCCGGAATTGTCGAGATCGCTTGCCGGGCCCTCCCAGATGATTTCGCCGCGATAAATCATGGCGACCTTATCGGCGATCTTCCGGGCCGAGGCCATGTCGTGGGTGATGGAAACCGCCGACGCGCCGAGGCCGCGCACCTGCTCCACGATGAGGTCGTTGATGACGTCGGCCATGATGGGGTCGAGGCCGGTGGTCGGTTCGTCGAAGAAGATGATCTCCGGCTCGGCGACGATGGCGCGGGCGAGGCCGACGCGCTTCTGCATGCCGCCCGAGAGCTCGGCGGGGAAGAGATCGGCCGTCTCGGCGCCGAGCCCGACGCGCTGGAGCTTCTCGATGGCCCGGTCGCGCGCCGCGTCGCGCGGCAGGCGGCCGGGCCCGCGCAGCAGCCGGAACGCCACGTTCTCCCACACCGTCATCGAGTCGAAGAGCGCGCCGCCCTGGAAGAGCATCCCGAAGCGGGCGAGCATGCGCTCGCGCGCGCGCCCGCGCGCACGGATCGCGTCGTCGCCGGCCACGCGGATCCCGCCCGCGTCCGGGCGCACGAGGCCGAGCACGCATTTCAGCGTGACCGACTTGCCGGTGCCCGATCCGCCGATGATCACGAGGCTTTCCCCGCGCGCCACCGCGAGGTCGACGCCGCGCAGAACGCGTTTGTCGCCGAAGGCCTTCGTCACCCCCTCGAGCGCGATCATCGGCTCGTGCTCGTCCCCGCCCGCCCTCATGCCGGGAACAGCGCCTCGGTGAGCAGGTAGTTGGACGAGAGGATCAGGATCGAGGCCGAGACCACCGCGTTCGTCGTCGCGCGGCCCACGCCCTGCGCGCCGCGGCCCGACATGTAGCCGTGATAGCAGCCCATCAGGGCGATGATGAACCCGAAGACCGCCGCCTTGATCAGCCCGGACGTGACGTCGGCCACCTCGAGGAACTCGCGCGTCGTGTTGATGTAGGTCGCCGGGTTGAAGTCGAGCCGCGCGACACCGACGAGGAAGCCGCCCATGATCCCGATCACGTCGCCCACGAAGGCGAGCACCGGCAGCATCAGCGTGGCGGCCAGAAGCCGTGGCGCCACGAGATATTTGAGCGGGTTGGTCGACAGCGTGACCAGCGCGTCGATCTGCTCGGTGACGCGCATGGTCCCGATCTCGGCGGCGATCGAGGCGGACACCCGGCCCGCCACCATCAGGCCGCCGAGAACGGGCCCGAGTTCGCGCACCATGCCGATCGCGACGATCGAGGGCACCACGGCCTCGGCGTTGAACCGCGCCCCGCCGGCATAGATCTGGAGCGCCAGCGCGCCGCCCGTGAAGAGCGCGGTCAGCCCCACCACCGGCAGCGAGAAATAGCCGATGCGCACGATCTGCCGGCCGATCTCGCCCGGGTACCAGGGCGGGCGCAGCACGTGGCTGACGGACTCGAGCGCGAAGAGCACGAGGCTCCCGGTGGCCTGGCAGAGCTCGATCACCGCCCGGCCGATCGAGGCGAGGAAGCGCTGGACGATGAGAAGGGCGGCTGGCATGGGCTCCGGGCAGGCTGGCAAGGCTGGCCCTCGTCATAGCGGCGGCGCCCGGCGCTGCCAAGCGCGCCGGTTCGTTCGTGATCGGGACCGGGCGCGGCCGTCCGCCCCGCCTCACTCCGCCGGGGCGGCCGCAGCGGCGCCGGGCGCCGGCCCGGGCGGCGGCGGCCGGCGGATCTCCGGGCCGAGGTTGGCGATCACCTCGCGCGCGTCGTAGGCCGAGGGGTCGTCCGCCGGCTTCTCGCCCTCGAAGACCACGATCTCCGCCACAGCTTCGTAGAACGCGGGCCGGGGATACGGATAGTAGGGCCCGTACGGATAGTAGGGGTAATAGGGGCCGTAGGAGTAGGGATAGATCGGGAAGCCGAAGGCGAAGCCGAAGCGCACGGAGCTGCTGCGCCGGTACCCGTAGCCGTAGCGGTATCCGTGGCCGTAGCGGTAGCCGCGGACCCCCGCGCGATGGCCGCGATAGGCGCGGCGATAGGCGCGCGCCCGGCTTCCCCCGCCGCCCCGCGCCCGGTTCGCCCGCGCCCGGTGCGCGCCCGCCGAGACGCGCCGCGCGCTCCGCTTCGCCGCGACCGCCGCGTCGCCGCCCGGCGCGGCCTCCGCGCCGAGGGCCGCCAGCGGTTCGGTGCGGCGTTCGAGGAAGCGGAACCAGTCCGCCCCCGCCGCGATCGTGACCTCCGCGGCCCGGAACAGCAGGTAACGCTCGACGACCACCCGCGGCGTCGCGCTGTTGCCGACGAAGCGCACCTCGTAGCGATCGTCCTCGAGCCGCAGGTCGGCATAGCCGGTGCCGTCGGTCGCGATCGGCTGATAGGCGGTGGGCGCCGGCGCCGCACATCCCGCGGCCCCCAGCAGAAGGCCGACCGCCGCCCAGGTCCATCGCCGCCATCGCATCGCCGCCTCCGCGCTCGCCCGTCGCCAGTCTAGGCGAAACGGCCCGGCCGCGCATGCCCGTCGGCCGCGCCGACCCGCCGCGGCCGATCGCGGCGCGCCCGCGGCGCTCAGGCGACCCAGCGGCGGTCGTAGCGCGGCCCGAGGGCGGTCAGCACCTCGTAGCCGATGGTGTCGCAGGCGGCCGCGAGCTCGTCGACGGACTGGCGCGCGCCGAGGATCTCGGCCCACGCCCCGGCCCGCGCGGCGGGCGCGTCGGTCACGTCGAGGCCGATCAGGTCCATCGAGACCCGGCCGGCGAAGGGGCACGCGATCCCGTCGACGAAGGCCCGGGCGCGGTTCGAGAGGAGCCGGTGGAGGCCGTCGGCATAGCCCGCCGAGAGCGTCGCGATCCGGCTCGGACGCTCGGCGCGCCAGGTGGCGCCGTAGCCGACCGCCTCGCCCGGCGCGACGTCCCGCACCTGGAGGATCGGCAGCTCGAGCGTCACGACGCGCTGCGCGTCCCGGAAGGGCAGCCCGCCGAAGAGGCCGATCCCCGGGCGCACCAGGTCGAAATGCCAGTCCGGCCCCAGCAGCGTGCCCCCCGTCGCCGCGAGCGAGAGCGGGAGGCCGAGCCCGCCCGCGAGGCGGCGCATCTCGGCGGCCTGGCCCGCGTTCATCGGGTGACCCGGCGTGTCGGCGCAGGCCATATGGCTCATCACGAGCGCCGCGCCCCCCGGCACGCCGACCGCCGCGAGCTCCGCCGCCTCGAGCCCGAGACGGTTCATGCCGGTGTCGATCTGCAGCGCCGACGGGCCGCGATCGGCCCAGGCCGCCACCTGCTCGGGCCCGCTCAGCACGGGGCGCAGGTCGGCCTCGCGAAACGTCGCCGCCGCCGCCGCCCCCGGGCCCCCGGGCGCG
>CAZWDE010000317.1:0-4049 GCA_964632555.1 uncultured Limibaculum sp. | reverse complement strand
GGCTCGCGACGCGGGCGCCCGATCTCGGCCGGCCGCCGCCCGTCGAGATCCGCTATCGCCGCGGCGCGGCCACGCCCGCGCGGATGACCGAGGCCCGCAGCCGCGCGCTCGCCGCGCTCGAGGCCGCGCCCGATGGTCTCCCGGCGCGGGCGCTCGAGGCCGCGGGGGCGAGCCGGGCGGTGCTGAAGGGCCTCGTCGAGGCCGGGGCCGCGGTGGCCGAGCGGGTGGCGGCCGAGCGGCCCTATCCCGCGCTCTTCGGGCAGGCGCCGGGGCGGCATCTCTCCGAGGCGCAGGCGCGCGCGGCCGCCCGCCTCCGCGAGGCGCTGGCCGCGGGCGCCTACCGCACGGTGCTGCTCCGCGGCGTCACCGGCTCGGGCAAGACCGAGGTCTATCTCGAGGCGGTCGCGGACTGCGTCGGGCGGGGGCGCCAGGCGCTGGTGCTGCTGCCCGAGGTGGCGCTGACGCCCGCCTTCCTCGCCCGCGTCGAGGCCCGCTTCGGCGCGCGGCCCGCCACCTGGCACCACGGGATCGCCGGCGCCGAGCGCCGCCGCCTCTGGCTCGCCGCCGCCGAGGGCACGGTGCCGCTCGTGGTCGGCGCGCGCTCGGCGCTCTTCCTGCCCTTCGCCCGCCTCGGGCTCGTCGTGGTCGACGAGGAGCACGAGGGGTCCTTCAAGCAGGAGGATCAGGTGAGCTACCACGCCCGCGACATGGCGGTGCTGCGCGCGCGCGAGGAGGGGGCGCTCGCGGTCCTCGCCTCGGCGACGCCCTCGCTCGAGAGCTGGGCCAACGCCGAGGCGGGGAAGTACGAGCGTCTCGACCTGCCGGAGCGGTTCGGCCGCGCGGTGATGCCCGAGATCCGCCTCGTCGATCTGCGCGAGCACGCGCCGGCGCGCGGCACCTGGCTCTCCGAGCCGCTGGTCGAGGCGACGCGGGCGCGCCTCGGGCGGGGCGAGCAGACGCTGCTCTTCCTCAACCGGCGGGGCTACGCGCCGCTGACGCTCTGCCACGCCTGCGGCCACCGGTTCGGCTGCCCGCACTGCGACGCGTGGCTCGTCACGCACCGGCTGCGCGGGCGCCTTCTCTGCCACCAGTGCGGGCATGGCGAGGCGATCCCGGCCGCCTGCCCGACCTGCGGCCGCTCCGACCGCCTCGCCGAATGCGGCCCGGGGATCGAGCGCATCGCCGAGGAGGTGGCCCGGCTGTTCCCCGCCGCCCGCGCGGCGCTCCTCTCCTCGGATCTCGTGCAGGGCCCCGCCGAGATGACCGCGCGGCTCGCCGAGATCGCCGAGGGCGGCGCCGACATCGTGATCGGCACGCAGATCGTCGCCAAGGGGCACAACTTCCCGCACCTCACGCTCGTCGGCGTGGTCGATGCCGATCTCGGCCTGCAGGGGGGTGACCTCCGCGCCGCCGAGCGCACCTTCCAGCTCGTCTCGCAGGTCGCCGGCCGGGCCGGGCGCGCCGACCGCCGCGGCACCGCGCTGATCCAGACGGCGACGCCCGACCACCCGGTGATGCGCGCGATCCTCTCCGGCGACGCCGAGGCGTTCTGGGCGGCCGAGGCCGAGGCGCGCCACGCCGCCGGCAGCCCGCCCTATGGCCGGATGGCCGCCGTGATCGTCTCGGGGCTCGACGAGCGGCAGGTCTGGGACGTCGCCAACGCGCTCGCCCGCGCCCGCGCACCGCTCGACCGGGCGGGCGCCGAGCTCTTCGGCCCCGCCGCGGCGCCGATCTCGCGGGTCCGGGGCCGCGCGCGGGTGCGCCTCCTCGTCAAGGCGCCGAAGGGCGTGGCGCTCCAGCCCGCGCTTCGGCGCTGGCGGGCCGAGGTGAAGGTGCCCTCGGCGGTGCGCGTGGCGATCGACATCGATCCGCAGAGCTTCCTCTGAACGGGGGCGGGGGGCGACGCGGCGGCGCGGGGCGCTACCTGAGCCGTGGAACGACACGACAGGAGACCGACCATGCTGCCGCTCCCGACCCCGACCGGCATCGTCGCCACCGGTGCGACACTCGCCGGCCTCGCCGCGGGCGTGACGGCGGGCCTCGCGCTCGCCGCCGCCTTCCACGCCGCCCATGCGCTCCGCCCCGGCACGGGCACCGACGCGCGCGACGAGCGCGGGGGGTGGTCATGATCATCCGCCAGTCCGCCAATGCCGGCCTGCATTTCGTCGGCGGCGCCGTGATGGGGCTGACGCTCGTCCTCGCCGCCTGCACCGTCGCCCGCACCGCGCAGGTGCTGGCGCGGGGGCGCGGTCCGTCGGCGCCCGCGCGCGGGCCCGACACCCGCCCGTCGCCGCCGCCCGACACGCTGCCGGGCGCCTCGGGCGACATCGTCGACTGAGGGCCGTGCGCAGGATCCGGGTGGCCCGCGCGGGCCGCCCGGCCGACAGTCCGGGGCGACCGCCAGCCGCAAGGAGCGCCGCCCATGGACCACGCCGAGACCCGCCCCGCCATCCGCGCGACGCCGATCCCCACGGCGGAGGTCCGCCGCCTGCAGGCCGGCGGGGCCGATGCCTACGGCCTCGCGCCGCTCGTCGCGCGGTCGGACGGCCACGCCAACCCCTGCCGCCACTGCCTGCGCGAGATCCCGGCGGGCGCCGGCATGCTGATCCTCGCGCACCGGCCGTTCCCCGAGCCGCAGCCCTATGCCGAGACCGGGCCGGTCTTTCTCTGCGCCGAGCCCTGCGCGCCGTGGGCGGGCGAGGGCCTTCCGCCGATCCTCGCGACGAGCCCCGCCTACGCGCTGCGCGGCTACGGGGCCGAGCACCGCATCGCCTACGGCACGGGCGGGGTCGTGCCGGCCTCGGCGGTCGCGCGCCGGGCGGGCGAGCTGCTCGCCCGGCCCGACATCGCCTATGTCCACGTGCGCTCGGCCGCCAACGGATGCTTCCAGTGCCGGATCGACCGCGCGACGCGGTCCGCGGGCCGATGAGGCCCCGCGGGCGGCCCATTCGCGCCCGTCGGCGCGCAGTTGCAAGCCCCTATCCCCTGTGCTAGCGAACTCGCGCCGCGGCAGCGGGGGCGCGCTCGCGCGGGGGCCCCGACGGCCCGCAGCCGAGGGGAGGGACGGCGCGACGTGACGGAACCCATGGGCATGACGAGGACGGTCGCGCGGCGCTACGCCACGGCGCTGTTCGACCTCGCCGAGGAGAGCGACGCGCTCGACCGGGCCGAGGCCGACATGGACGCCCTCCGCGCCGCGCTCGCCGAGAGCGACGAGCTGTCCATGGCGATCCGCAGTCCCCTCGTCTCGCGGGACGAGCAGGGCCGCGCCATGGCCGCAATCGCGGCGGCGATGGAGCTGTCCCCGCTCACGACGAACCTTCTCGGTCTGATGGCGCAGAAGCGGCGGCTCTTCGCGCTCGCGGAGGTGATCCAGGCCTTCGACGCCCTGCTCGCCGAGCACCGCGGCCTCGTGACCGCGCAGGTGACCGCCGCGCGCCCGCTGTCCGACGCGCAGGCCGAGGCGCTCAAGGAGACCCTGCGCCGCGCGACCGAGCGCGACGTGAAGCTCAACGTCACGGTCGACCCGGCGATCCTCGGCGGGCTGGTCGTCAAGGTGGGATCGCGCATGGTCGACACGTCGATCCGGTCGAAGCTCGCCGGTCTGCAACACGCAATGAAAGAGGTCGGGTGACATGGGCATCCAGGCGTCGGAAATCTCCGCCATCCTGAAAGAGCAGATCAAGAACTTCGGCCAGGAGGCCGAGGTGGCCGAGATCGGCCAGGTGCTCTCGGTGGGCGACGGCATCGCCCGCGTCTACGGCCTCGACAACGTGCAGGCCGGCGAGATGGTCGAGTTTCCCGGCGGCGTGCGCGGCATGGCGCTCAATCTCGAGAGCGACAACGTCGGCATCGTGATCTTCGGCGACGACCGCGACATCAAGGAAGGCGACACGGTCAAGCGGACCAACTCGATCGTCGACGTGCCGGTCGGCAAGCAGCTGCTCGGCCGGGTGGTCGACGCGCTCGGCAACCCGATCGACGGCAAGGGCCCCGTGGTGTTGGAGGAGCGCCGCCGCGCCGACGTCAAGGCGCCGGGCATCATCCCG